>PIVZ01000428.1 GCA_003354045.1 bacterium | reverse complement strand
TTTTCAATTTTCATAGTTGGGGTCCCTTTGCACTTAGTTTAACAAATTATGGAGCTGTCAATCCAGGAATTTCAGTATTATCTCAGAATTTACTTAGTACTTCATTTACGTCGGCCGGGTTGGCTGCGACGAAGTTAGGTTCGTCGTTCACCGACAGCACCGTGATCGTGAACGTCTGCGGCATCGAGGTGTCGATCCCGCCATTCACGATCAAGCCATCGTCTTTCTGCTTGCCGGTGACCACGATGGTGACGGCAAAGATCCCGGCCAGCAGGAAGACGAATGCAACAAAGCTCATGAGCATGCGTGCCAGAATTGTATTCATCTCGTTTACTCCGCTCGCGACGGATCGCGACTCTCCGTGTCGCGCGATTCGTCGTTGCTTCGTTCAAGACTGATTGTCGCACGGAGTGGCGTTTCCTCAATAGCCATCGAGCACTCTGAAGGGTGGCCAGGAGAGTTGCGCGGGGTTGATCAAGTCCTAAGTTTTCGAGGCAATTGTGCGCCAACTGCTCCAGTCAACAGCTACTTGAAACGGGGTAGGGAACGGCGGAGGAAACCGGCGGCTCAATGAACGCCGGCGGCCGGGACCAGCATGTCGGGATCTATGCCGATGCGTCTGAGCGAAGCGTCCCACATGCGGTCGAAAGGAGTGTCGAACAGGAACTCGGGCGTGACGTCGCTGTGTACCCACGCGCCTTCGGCCAGCTCGTGCTGAAGCTGTCCGGGGCCCCAGCCCGAATAGCCGAGGATGAAGCGCAGGCGATCGGGGGGGCGGTTTGCAACGAGCCTGAGTGCAGTCGGCGCCGAGGACAGACACAGCCCCGAGACGATCTCCAACGTGCCCTTCTCGTCGTTCAATGCCCCTATCGGCTCGTGAAGGATCCAGCCGGTCTCGGGTTGTACCGGACCGCCGCTCCAAGCCACCTCGCCTGCTTCTCCCTCCCAGAGGATCTCGATCCCTTCGAGCAGCTCGGCAAGGGCAGCCCCGCCCGGGCGGTTCACTACCAGGCCGAAAGAGCCGTGATCGTCGTGCTCGAGCATCAGGACCACGGTCTTGTGGAAGTTCGGGTCCAGGAGCTGCGGCATCGCGATCAGGAGACCCGGCGCCACTGTGAGCTCGGACTGCATGTCTCCTACCTATCTCCAAGAGCCGAGCGGAGCAAGGAGAGATTTTAGCGTTGTGGGGGCCCGCCGGAATGTACTACTTGAGGTCACCCGAGCTTGTCGCCCGGGCGGCCGTCACCCGCGCGAGCTCAGCTCGTGCACTGCATCGATCAGGGCGATGACGTTGTCCACCGGCGTGGCCGGCAGCACTCCATGGCCGAGATTGAAGATATGCCCCGGCCGGCCGCCGACCTCGTCCAGCAACCGCTTGGCGTGTTCACGTACGATGTCCGGGTTGGTGAACAGGACGACCGGGTCGAGGTTGCCTTGCACGGCAACTCCGGGGAAGCGCTCGAAGACGTCTCCTATCGCCACCCGGTGGTCCACCCCCAGCACCGACGAGCCGGCTTGCACGCACAGATCAAGCAATGTCGCCGTATCTGATCCGAAGTGGATCACCGGAACGTCCGTCGGAAGACCCTCGAGCACCGCCTTTGTGTGCGGAAGCACGTAGCGTTCGTAGTCGCCGGGCGAAAGACAGCCCACCCAGCTGTCGAAGAGCTGCAACGCCTGAGCTCCGGCCTGCACCTGGGCACAAAGATACTTGGTCACGGCGCGGGCGATGAGGCTCATCATCGCGTGCCAGGCGCCCTCGTCCTGATACATGAGGGACTTGGTCAGCGTATAGTTGCGCGAGCCGCCACCCTCGACGATGTAGGAGGCCAGCGTGAACGGTGCGCCGCTGAAGCCGAGTAGCGGGATGTGCTCCTCGAGCTCGGCGCGCGTGCGGCGAATCGCTTCGAAGACGAAGGAGAGCGACTCTTCAGGCTCCACCTCGAGCAGTCGGTCCACGTCCCTGGCCGCACGCACCACCCTCGATATGCTCGGCCCGTCGCCGTGAACGTAGTCGAGGCCGAGTCCCATGGGCTCGACGATCAGCAATATGTCCGAAAAAATGATGGCAGCATCAGCATCGATTCGGCGCGCCGCGTGCACTGTCACCTCGGCTGCCAGATCCGGCTTCTTGCACAACTCGAGAAACGAAATGCGGGAACGCACCTCGCGGTACTCTTGCATGTAGCGGCCCGCCTGCCGCATCAACCATACGGGCGTGTAGTCCGTCGGCTCGCCGCGGCAGGCCTTCATGAAGGGGCTGTCGTTGACGTCGGTCGTTGTCGGCGTCGTCGCTCTCGCGGCGGTCGTGACGGGTCGGCTCTCGCGCAGCCGGCTGCGTCTCTCTATCAGCATCTCGCCGGCCACTTCCGCCGTGCGCGCTATTAGCGAGCCGAGCTTGTGCGTCTCCGGCTCTACATCGACGTCGAAACCCAAACTGGCCAGTGTCTCGCTGCAGACGGGGCCGACCGAGGCCACCACGACCTCGGGAAGCGCCTCGCGGAAGGCCGTCTCGAGGCCGCGCTCGCCGAGCACCGTCACGAGGTTGCGCGCCTGACTGGCGCTGGTGAACAACAGCACGTCCGCAGTGCGATCTATTACCTGCCTGGCGCCGTCGAGCAGCGGAAAGAGGTCCTCGGGAAGCGCCCAGCGGTAGACCGGAACCGCCGTCACGATCGCCCCGCGCGACTCGAGCTCATCTACAAGTGCTCTGTTGGAGGCACCGTATTCCTGCACGGCCACACGTGCGCCTTTCATCGTGATCGCTTGCGGGCTTTCCTCGATGGCAGTGACGACCTCGCGCCAGGTGTTGGGCTCGGCCGCCTTGACGGTCACCGGTACGCCTATCTCGCGCAGCACCGCGACCGGCTTGGGACCGCGCGCCACGGTCGCCACGCGCGAGAGCGCGGCAATGAGGTCTTCACGCGGCGCCGTGGTCTCCATTGCCTTGAAGAGGCCGCGAGTGCCGACACCGGTGGTGAAGATGACCACATCGACGTGTCCGGCCAGCAGCTCTGTGGCGAAAGCGAAAGCCTCTTCGTTGCGCCCGATGGGCACCTCTTGGAGCGCCGGTGCCTCGATAGGCACCCCCCCGGCCTTGCGGATGAGACGGGCGGTGTCGGCCGCGAGCCGGCTTTCGAACGAGAGGACTCTCAGACCGCCGAAGCCGCGCCTCGGGGAACCCCCGTTCGGGTCCGTCGAACTTGGAACTGTTTTTGCCATTGTGGCTGCCTGTGGGCGGGCGCGACAGCGCCGCGGGCCCAACCTTCGCAAGATCGCCCGGGGCTATCAACCGCTGCCGCCTTATCTTGGCGTTCACTGCCGCGGTGTGGCGAAGGTAGCTGCCGATCAGGGCCTTGACCGCCGTCGAGAGAGTGCTTAACTGAATGATTCCGGGCAACGATTCCGGGCCAACAACAAATACAAACGCGGAGGACCCACGACATGAAGATCCGCGATCTCGGCAAGTTCGCTGACATCGAAATTCAAACCGCACGACCTGAGGAAAGCGTCCACGACGCGATCCAACGGCTCGTTCAATTCAATATCGGAGCGCTTCCGGTCTGTGACGACTCAGGGCGTGTAGTAGGGATCATCAGCGAGCGCGACGTGCTCAGACTGTGCTCTCGTGACGACGCCTATGACACCCGGCGCACTCTGGTCGAAGAAGTGATGACCAAGGACGTGGTGATCGGCGTGCCTAGCGACGACCTGGACTACGTGATGCACGTGATGACGGAGCGACACATCCGTCACCTGCCGGTATTCGACCAGGGCAAACTCGTGCGCATCGTCTCGATCGGTGACGTCGTAAAGGCCAGACTCGACGCATCGGAGACAGAGATCCGCTACATGCGCGACTACGTCTCCGGCGTGATTGCCTAGCCCTCAGGCTTGCCCGAGCCCGGCCGGATTGACGGCCGGGTATTCGGGTCAGGCGCCCGCGAGCTTGAAATGATGGGCACGCGTGCGCGTCATGCGGTCGAATCCCAACTGAGACAGAGAGACTCCGACGCCGCTGTCCTTCCAACCTGACCACGGTAGGGCCGGGTCGAGGACGTCGCATCGGTTCATGAGCACCGTGCCCGCTTCGACGCCACGAGCAAGACCGCGCGCGACGTCCACGTCGCGGGTCCAGATGGAGGCGGTGAGCCCGTAGCGCGAATCGTTCATCATCGCGAGGCCCTCTTCGTCGGAATCGACGGGCGCGATGGCAACGATCGGTCCGAAACTCTCTTCGAGCATCACTTCCATGTCATGACTCGCGTCGGCCACCACGGTCGGCTCGAAGTAGCGGCCGCGGCCGGCCAACGAGGTCGGGTTTCCGCCGCAGGTGATTCGCGCGCCCTTGGCAACGGCTTCCTCGAGCTGTGCGGTCAGCGTGGCCGTAGCGCTTGCCTGCGCCATGGGGCCGAGCGTGGTGCTGTCATCGAGCGGGTCTCCCGGCTGCCAGCGGCCGGCCGCCTCCGTCATCGCGTCTATGAAATCACCGTAGATCGAACGGTCCACGTATATACGCTCCACAGCGCAGCAGCTCTGCCCCGCATT
>PIVZ01001006.1 GCA_003354045.1 bacterium | reverse complement strand
GTAGGCAAGCACGCTCCCGGGCAGGCTGTATCCGCGAGCCCGTCGCACTGCTCGCCGAGCTCGATTGAATCGTTGCCGCACTCGGGATTGGAAGTCGGTATGCAAACTTCCGTCTCCTTCTTGGTATCGAGTTGCTCCGGACCGAACTGGTTGTTCACGTACAGACCCATTACCGGCAGGTGCGCGACCTGAGCGGGCTCGATCCTGGTTCCGCGGTCGCGCACGTCGATGGCGCCGCATCCGTTCTGTTCGATGAACGAGCGGGCCTGCTTGGCCTTGTAGCAAAGCAGCCTGGCTCTCGGGTGCTCGATGGTTGCCGGCGTGATCGGCTTGGGTGATCCCTTATTCTCGCCAGCCAGAAAGAGCGGCGGGTCGAGCAGGTCGGTGCTCTTGTCCACCGGCTCGCAAAGCTTGGTGATCTTCTTGAGATCGTAGCGACGCGTCTGAAACTGATCGACTACGTCCACCTGCGTCCGCTTGGGCGGCCTGGGATACTTCCCTCCGGCCTCCGATTTGGTCTGCGGCTTGACCGCGTAGCACAAGAAGTGGTCTACGTCGTGAAGGCCACCGTCGGGCGCGGCCGCCGGCACGTTCAGATCCTTGTTGGTTGGAACCATGATGCTGACCGGCTTCTTCACGGTCACCAGCAGATCGTTGCACTGGTTCACGACGCGCACGTCGGTGATCGCCTCCAGCTTGGGCGTGGAGCCGCTGGCCTTGATCTTGTACTCCTCGAGGTGAGTGATCTCATCGAGCCTCGGCTCACCGTTCTTCTCGGCCGGCAAGACGATCTCGAGCGGTGAGGCGATCGTATATTTCGCCGTCCGGAAGGCGTCGGCGAGCACGATCGGTCCGAAAGCCATCGGTTTGGGCGTTCCATGGGTAATGCGGATCTTGTACCCGGTGAAGTGATCGGCTGCCGGCCCCGTCCCCACGCATACCCCGCCTTGGCACAAGTCGCCTACAGTGCCCGGGTTCGAATCGTCACATACGACGTCGTCTGCCTGCGGCGAGCATGAGGACGGCTCACCGGCGCAGGTGGAGCAGGCCTCAACGAAGCAACCCGCGTCGCAACCGTCGCCGGCCGCGGTCCCGCCGTCATCGCAGGCCTCCAGGTTG
>PIVZ01001005.1 GCA_003354045.1 bacterium | reverse complement strand
ACTCCCCGGCCCAACAAGAACGCGCCGGGAACTACCGCCTGCGCCGTGGACACGAAGCCCCATTGTTTGTCCTGTATGAGGAGGTTCTGCAGGTAGGTGGTACCGCTGCGATAGTGGCCAAGGATGAATAGGGGAGCGCGGATTATCCGCGTTCGCCGGAGTCTGCTCCCGAAGAGCGCGTTCTGCAGCAGGCGGAGCGGGAGGAGCCCGGTCGTCAATGCCGTCACGTACAGTGCACGCAGCCAGTACTTTCCCGTGACGCCGTCGCTACGCGCCCACAGTCGTAGCCAGTTACTAAGCGATCCGCCGGCGAGCGGATTCTCGGTTACACTCAGCGACTGCTTCTTGTCGGGCACGAGCTACCGTTTCTCGTCACGTGACGGGCGTGGCAAGCCGCGTGGCGCGCAGCTTAAGTATGCATACATCCCGTCGGTCACTTTTGTCTTCCTTCCGTGCCGTCAGGACCGTAGTCCGAGTTCTTACTTGACCGTGACCGAGCGCACTGAGCCCCGAGACCCACAGTATCACGCCGGGGAAACTTCAGAGAGAGGAGCGGGGAAGGTCAGCCACAAGCATCGATCGTGCGACCGGCTTCGAACGCTTCTTCGTTGATCGTGACCAGCTCGGGGCGGTGCTGGCGGAAGCGGGCGAGGATCTGCTCTTTGAGCGATTCGGGAGAGAAGGGCAGGTGTTTGGCGATGGCGCCGAGCATTACGGTGTTCACGAGGCGGGTGTCGCCGATGCGGCGGGCTATTGCGCCGGCATCGAAGGCGTGTACCTCGATGCCGCCCGCTCGCATGCGCTCCGTCGGGTCTGCCGGGTAGTCGTAGAGCCCTAAGCTCACCACTGGCGGCACCTGGCAGACGGTGTTGACCATCGCGACGCCGCTGGGGCGAAGATACCCGCACCAGCGAAGGGCCTCGACAGGCTCGAATCCGACGAGGATGTCGGCCTCGCCAATCGGGATGCCGGGGGAGAGTACGGTGGCGCCGAATCGTACGTGCGAGGTGACCATGCCACCGCGTTGCGACATACCGGCCGTCTCGGTCTTCTTCACGTCGTAGCCTTCGGCCAATAAAATATCGCGGGTTCGAGGAAACCCGGCCGGCATCAACACCAG
>PIVZ01001004.1 GCA_003354045.1 bacterium | reverse complement strand
GGTTCGATCAGCTGGATCGCCCGGGCCGTGCCCTCGAGTGGGATCAGGCGGGAGACGTCGTCCTGGATCGATCGAACGAAGGTACTGCTCGCCTGGTTGACCCGGACGACTTGCAGCTCGCAGCCGGCGTCGCGGGGACAGTCCTGCGCCAGGCGTTCGAGCTCGGAGGCGTGACGGATACCGCCGATATCGACTCCTTGCCACCGTCCGTGCAACCGCGAGACGGTCAGGAGGACGCGGGCACGATCCGCACAGACGACGGGAAAGAGCCAGATCTCCGTCGGCGACAGGAGTTCGGCGATCTTCTGCCGGCCGTCGTAGGCAAAGAGGGCATCCGGTTCGATCGTGTAGACCGGGAGCGGGGCGCCGAGAGAGACCTGCCGGGTCTCGGCCCGATTCTCGAAGCCGAAGCGGGCGAGGTCCTCGTCGGGAATCACGTCCAGGAACCGTGGCAGATCGCCTCTTGCTGCGGCGACCACTGCCTCCGGTGCGAGTTCTGTCGCAAACGCGGAAGAGACTCCCACGGCAAACAGACCGACAACCAGCAGGCAATACGCAGCACGATTCATCGGTTGACCTCCTCGAGTCGACTCGACTCTGCTACTGGATGCAAATGGACAACGGATGCCGGGGCGCGACCGGCCGTGGGGCGCCCGTCCCGGCGCGCCACGAGCACGATATCGACCATTGGCCGGGAAATGACGGTAGGTGGGTCATGCGAATACGATGCGCGTGCGGACATCGATCACTTCCAGATCACAGGCAGGTGCCACGTCCCGCCCGGATGCGTGCGGCATATGCATATGACGATAGGGTAACCGGGAGGGTTCGCCTCGACGTCTGGGAGACCTCGGTACAGACCCATGCAATCATGTTACATCAGGCGGGCGGTGAGGTCGATGGCGGAGGGGAGGCATTCCTGGCGCTACGGGCACTTCTGACGCCACGAGCGTACCGAGTGATACGAGCGTCCCTGGCGGTACGAGCGTCCCTAGCGATAGAAGTCGATCCAGCCGATCTCGAGTTCCGCCGGCCGCGTCGCCAGGAGCATCGCCGGCAATGCGATCTCGAAGTATCCCGCCTCGCGCGGCAGTCGATCGACCGGGCGTCGCTCGGGGTCGAGAAC
>PIVZ01000427.1 GCA_003354045.1 bacterium | reverse complement strand
CAGCCTCGTCCTCAGCGACCAGGTCATTCAGAATCTGAAGGCCACGGGGCAGGTCAAGGAAGAGCGGATCAAGACCGCGGGCCGGCCTCGGACGGTGTACGGAATCGTGAAGCAAAATGAAGGATTCATCAACGTCTACTCCGAACCGGGGATGGGCACGACATTCAAGATCTTCCTTCCCCGCGTGGAGGAGAACTCAGACAACCCAGAGAATCCAATATCGGTGAATCTGCCGACAGGAGGCGAAACGATTCTGCTCGTAGAGGACGAGCCAGCCCATGCCGTACTCATACAGCGTGAGCTGCAAGACTTCGCTCCGCCTACCGCGATCTCCCACGTCATCGACGGCCAGGCTGCGTTGGATTATCTGTTTGGAAGTGGCGACGACGAGGCCCGCGGCGCGAGCGCTCGGCCCGAACTGATCCTTCTGGACCTGCGGCTTCCCAAGATCGACGGTTTGGACGTCTTGAAACGACTTCGAGCATCCGAGGAATTCAAAACCCTACCCGTCATCGTCGTCTCTACGTCGAACTCCGAGAAGGACATCGACACGGCCCGCAACTACGGGATCAGCGGCTACTTCGTCAAACCCGTCTCGCTTGACAGCATGCGGCCGCTTTTGCAGGACCTGGTGAGCAAGAGTACCTAACCCGGATCAGCGAAGGGTGAATTCAACGGGGGCCAGGAACTCGAAGGTCTCGCCTGGGTAGTCGGCGGGCACGGGGGGAAAGGGAGCGGCGCGGCGGACCGTCCGCATGGCAGCCTCGTTCAGCAGGGGATGCCGTGTCTCGCGGCTCAGCTCCTGCGAGATCACGCGGCCGTCGCGGGAGATACGCACGCGCAGCACGCCGGTACCCTCCAGCCGCCTCCTTTGGGCGACCAGCGGATACTCCTTGAACTTGCTCAGCCACGCGAACAGTCGCTGCTCGTAGCGCGCGCGCACGCGTGCCTGTCGGCTCTGCGAAGCTGCCGCGGAGGTCGCCGTGGCGGCCACCTGCTCGGCCGGACGAGCGGCCGGCGGCGGTTGAGCGAGAGGACGCGCGGGCGCCGGTTGGGCCACGTTTTTCGCCATTTCCTGCTTGTCGAGGCGTTCGACCGGAGGCGAGGTCTCGGGCCGTTTTCGCGCCGGCTCTGCCGATGCAGCAATGGGCTCGACGCGAGGTCGCGCATCTTGGGCACGCTCCGCTGGCGCAGCCTCGGGCAGCGGCGCCGGCGGCACCGCGAGGTCTTCGGTAACCGGCTGCTCGGCGGGCGCCGCCTCAGGCTCCGCTACGGCGTGGCGCTTTACCTGCTCGTCCATGGGCGGCCGCGCCGCGCGGATGTTGAAGAGTAGCGGCGGCGGTGTGAGCGCGACGACGGGGGCCGCCGGGCGCCAGGCTGCCAGCATCAGCAGGTGCAGGGTGGCTGAGAATACCAGCGCCGTTGCGGCCTGCCGATTCTCTGCAGCTGCAACGTTCATCTTTGCGGCTCGGCAGCCAGCGCGAGGCTGCGGCCACCGGCGGCGCGGATCCTGTCCACGATTTCGAGCATCTGCTGGATGTTAGCCGCGGCGTCGGCCTTCAATGCAACGGTGAGGTTTTCGCGACCGTCGAGCAGAACTTCGAGCCTGGCTTGAAGTTCGGAGAGCGAGACCTGCTCGCCGTTGAGAAGCACCACCCCGTCGCGCGCCAGCATCACCTCGATGGGCAGCTTTTCGGCCGTCGTTGCCGTCTCCGAGGAGGGCAGCGTCAGATCGACCGCAGCCGGCTCCAGAAACGTGCTGGTCAGCATGAAGAAGACCAGCAGCAAGAACACGACGTCGATGAGCGGCGTCAGCGTGAGCTGAGCCTGAACGCGCGAGCGGCCTTCAAACTCCATAGCCTTCTTGAGTGAGGGTGGCCTTATCGAGATTCTCTGCGCCCGCGGGTGCCTTGCCGAAGCAGACCATCAGGCGCAGGCCCATGTCCTTCATCACCGCACGCACACGATCCACTTCGCCCTCGAGAAAGTAGAAGGCCGCCATCGCTGGAATCGCGACCGTCAGGCCGAACGCGGTCGTGAGCAGCGCCTCCCAGATGCCACCGGACAGCAGGGAGGGGTCTACTTGCGAGCCGGCCTCTTGGATCTGCATGAAGGCGGCGATCATGCCGAACACGGTGCCGAGCAGACCCAGCAGGGGACTCAGGTGCGCTATCGACGAAAGTCCGCGCAGCCAGGACTCGAGCCCGCGGATCTCCCGCGAGCCGACCCGCCCAATCTCGGCGTCCACGACAGAGGCATCCATCCTCTCGTCAAGAAGCGCGGCCAGGGCGGCCTCCGCCACCCGTGCGACCGGATTGGGGCAGTCATGCAGGCAATCGCGAGCAGATCCGTAATCGCCATCCTCGATCAGTCGCACCGCTTCTTCGATGAGCGGTTGGCTGCGCCTGAGCTGACAACGGGAGAACTCATAGAGCTTGAGCAGGACGATGGCCGTAGCGAGCACCGACAGGGCGAGCAGCACGTACATGACCGGGCCGCCTTGGGCCAGAACCGATGTCGCGTTCATTTCGTCTCCCGCTCCTTGGCCGGCCCGGTATGGACCGGAGGGAAAGAAGCACCAACCATTGCACGGCCGCTCCTGGGATCAACCCAGGCGGTCGCTGCTCCCTCTCGTACGCGCTTCGTGTTTCTTGAGCTTGTACCAGAGGTTGCGCTCGCTGATGCCGAGTAGCCGCGCCGCCCGCGCCTTGTTGCCACCACTGTCCGCGAGAGCTTTCTCGATGACCGCGGCTTCGGCAGCAAGCACCGTCTCGACCAACGTGGCGGATCCACCCACCGCAAGCTCTGCGATCTCCGTGGCCGGCTCGGGCATATCGACCAGGCGTGCCACCAGTTCGTCCGAGACTCTCTCGCCGTCGCACAGCACGCTCAGTCGCTCGCATACGTTGCGAAGCTCGCGCACGTTTCCCGGCCACGGGTAGTCGCGCAAAAGCTCGAGCGCGTCGGCGTCCAGCACCAGGGGCTGGCGGCCGATGCGCACCGCCAGATCCTCCAGAAACCGCTCGGCGAGCGGCTGAATGTCCTCACGACGTTCGCGCAGCGGCGGCAGCTTTATCTGAATCACGTTGAGCCGGTAGTAGAGATCGTTACGAAACGTCCCCTCGGCAATCGAGGATTCGAGATGGGTGTGGGTCGCCGAGATCACCCGTGTATCGACGTGCACCGAGCGGTTGCTGCCCACTCGCTCTACAACACCCTCCTCGAGAACCCGCAGGATCTTGGCCTGGAGGCGCAGGTGCATATCGCCGATCTCGTCGAGAAACAGCGTCCCGTCGTGGGCCATCTCGAACTTGCCGACCCTGGTCTCGGAGGCACCGGTGAAGGCCCCGCGTGCGTGACCGAACAGCTCGCTCTCCAGCAGGTCGAGTGGAATGGCCGCGCAGTTCACCGGAACGAAGAGCTTCTCGCTGCGGTTGCTGAGGCTATGGATGGCACGCGCCACCAGTTCCTTGCCCGTCCCTGTCTCACCGGTGACCAGGACGCCGCTGTCGGTAGCCGCGACGCGGCGAATCTGCTCGAAGATCGACTGCATCGCCTCCGAGGTACCGATCAGGTCTTCGAGCTGTTGGCGGCCCGACTCCCTGAGATAACGGTGCTCGCGCGCCATGGTATCGGCGGCCAGGGCCCGCTCGACCATGATCTCGATCTCATCGAGATCGAAGGGCTTGCCAATGTAGTCGTGGGCGCCCGCCTTCATCGCGGCCACGGCGGAATCAACGGTGCCGAAGGCGGTCATGACGATCACCGGAATCTCCAAGCCGGCCTGCCTCATGTGCTGGAGAAGTGCGATGCCGTCCTTGCCCGGCATCTTGAGATCGGTCAGCACCAGATCCACGGAGTCGTCGAGCTTTGTTATGGCGTCGTCACCGTCAACGGCAGTCACCACGCCGTAGCCCTTCTGACCGAGCGAGGTCTCCAGGAGCCGGCGGATGCGGCTCTCGTCGTCAACGACCAGTACTATCTTGTCCCGGGCCATGTCACGCCTCTCCCACGCCCGGCTCGCCCAGCGGCAGCCAGATACGGAACTCGGCTCCGCCGCCTTTGCGATTGGCGGCATGGGTCTCTCCACCGTGCGCCTTCACGATACGGTTTACTATCGCGAGGCCGAGTCCGATCCCACCTTCACGCTTGCTCGAGAACGGCGCGAACAGCTTTCCGGCCAGTTCGTCGCTGATGCCCGGACCGTCGTCTCGCACACTGACGCTCACGCGCTGTCCCGAGCGCGCCGTCTCTATCTCGACCAAACCGCCGCTGGCGCAAGCTTGCACGGCATTGAGCAGGAGATTCAAGAAGACCTGGTGGATCTGGCTCTGGTCGCAGCTCACCTCCGGAAGGTCGTATGCGGGGAGCGTGCGCATCTCCACCCCTTTCGACTCGGCCTCGGCGGCGAGGAATTGCACGGCTCGCGCCACGGCCACGTTGATATCCACCGTAGATCTCTCGAGCGCCGCCGGACGCGCGAGGTCGAGCATGTCGGTAACCACACGGTTGAGACGGTCTGTCTCGTCGCGAATGAAGTTGGCAAACTCGACGCCCTCCGGCTCCTCGATCTCGTCCA
>PIVZ01001003.1 GCA_003354045.1 bacterium | reverse complement strand
AGCTTCACACCGAGCGGCGGCGGCGCCTGTAACTGATGGCCGTGGCATGCATCGAAACGATCGAGAGCCCAGCCGACCTCGTCGGCCAGACGACGCACGGTTACCCGCTTGGCCCTCTCAACCCACTCGGCCCCGTAGCAATGCGAGACTATCGGCATGATCGTGAGTGCGCGCAGCCACGAGATCTCGCCCTTCCGGTAAGCGTCGGCGATCTCGGGACACTCCGCGTGCCAGGACTTCCGTTCGAGGGCCACCAGTGAGCTGGCCTTGCGAGCCGATATCCCGAGCCGGGCCCGGGCGTAGGTGCCGATCGAGGGAAAACCCATGCCCTGGTGTAGCCTGTGGTTGAAGAACACTCTGAGCAGCCGTCCCATCTGCCAGTCGATACGTTGCATGGCAGCGAGTGTGCGGCGCATGCGCTCGTCAAGCTCGAAGGCGTCCATGTGCTCGGCGCGATCGGCCAGTCTCTCGATTGCCTCGGGAATGGCCTCGTTCATGTTCTCGCGATCGATCTCCTCGTAGCCCTCTTCGGGATTGCCCTCGGCAAGCCAGCCCCTCATCGAGGCCGATAGCTGTGCGTCTTCCTCGGAGGGCGGGTCTGGATCGACGTAGACAATCTTCTTGGGAGCCTCGGGATCGGAGTTGTCGTAAAGCACGATACCCGGCCCTGAGGATGCCTCGGCGGCAATCGCTTCGCCCGCCTGCCACTGGGCAAGCCGGCTTCCCGACATACGCGAGGCATACTCGGTGGCATCCCTCCACATGCGGCGGACACGGCGCGGGCAGTTCACCTGGAAGCGCGCCTTGGGCTCGCCGTCAATACTCTCGTCGTCGTCATCGTCGGGCTGTGCCGGGTTCACTTCAAGCGGCTGTCGTGCCTCGCTTGGCTCTTCAGTGGCGCCATCGGCGTCTCGGTACTTGCTCTCGCCCTTTCCGCCGTTTTCCAGGTCCCTCTCTTCTTGCTCTCTCTTCTCCCGTTCCCGCTTCTCGCGCTCGGCTTTGACCATCTTCTGGAGCGCACGGACGGTGCTCTTCTTGGCTTTGGTCACCCATTCTTCTTCGTCTTCACTGGTCGCTATGCCGGCCAGAAGTCGTGCGTGTGTCCAGTTGAGCTCGCCGCGCATGAAG
>PIVZ01001002.1 GCA_003354045.1 bacterium | reverse complement strand
CTCCGAGCAAGAGGAGATCACCCGCTCGTCCTTCCAGGCCGGCCGCAACGCCTTCGACGACGTCCTCCGCGCCCAATCCGACTGGCAGAGCTTCGGGTTCGGGGTTGCCGCAATCAGCGCCATGGCTATCGCCGTGGTCTGGCTCGGGCTCGGGCTCACCTACCTGGCCCTGCTCACCCTCGCCGCGCTCGTCGGGCTCCCATTGCTCCGCTTCGGGCCTACCGCCACCTTCGGGCAGGTCTTCCTCGGCATGGTCGCCCTGACCGCCTCGTTTGCGGCGCTCCTGCAACTGGCCCGACTGGCGCTCAGCCACCCCGGCCCCGTCAGCTCGATCGCCCGCGTCGTCCTCGATGAGGCCGTCCGCATGAAGGTCTCCCTGGTCTTTATCGTCATCCTCATCATCGGGCTCTCGGCCCTGCCAAACGCCCTCGACGCCGACCAGCCCCTCCGCTACCGCGTCCAGTCCTTCATGTCCTTCAGCACAGGCCTCTCGTTCTGGACAATCGCCGTGCTCACCCTCCTCTTCAGCACCGCGACCGTCGCCTTCGAGCAGCGCGACAAGATCATCTGGCAGACCATGACCAAGCCCGTCAGCGCCGCCAAGTACATCCTCGGCAAGTGGCTCGGCGTCTGCGCACTCAACGCCATCCTCCTCGCCGTCTGCGCTTCGGGCATCTTCCTCTTCGTCGAATATCTACGCGGCCAGCCCGCACTCGGCGAACGCGCCGCCTTTGTCTCAGTCGCCGGCGGCGAGGGCGACCTCACCGAAGACCGATGGCTCCTCGAGACCCAGGTCCTCACCTCACGCGTCGCCGTCGTCAACGAAGCACCATTCTCTAAAAACACGCCCCAGTTCCAAAACGGCGCAGACCAGTTCATAAAGTCACGCCAGGAAATGGACGACCGCTTCGCCACCTCACGCGGCGAGCGGGCAAAGATCATCGACGACCTCTACCAGGGAGCAATCACCGAGTACCGCTCTATCGAACCGGGCAACTCAGAACGCTACATCTTCCGCGGCCTCAGATGGGCCAGAGATCACGAGAAACTCCTCAACTTCCGACACCGAGTCAACGCCGGCTCCAACCGGCCCGACGAGTTCTATGACGTAACTTTACAGTTCACAGATG
>PIVZ01000426.1 GCA_003354045.1 bacterium | reverse complement strand
GCGGTAATCGCCTTCGTCGAAGACCCCGACGGCTACGCCATCGAGCTGATCGAAAAACGCTGAGCCCTGCCTCCCCCGGGTACGGTCCTGTGATTTCGCACGGCGCACCGGCGACCCGCCGCGCGCGACGGGCCGGCGCTTGCCAGCACGCCCGCGGTCTCAGTTCTCTTCTTCCGCCTGTCGCTCGGCGACGATCTTCTGCACCATGTGCTCGGGCGTCTGCTCGTAGTGCGAAAACGCGATCTCAAAGGAACCGCGTCCGCTCGTCATGCTCGTCAGGTCCGGCGCATAGCGGAGCACCTCGGCCATCGGCACCTTCGCCTTGATGACCTCGCTGCTGCCTCGTTGCTCCATTCCCTCCACCTTGGCACGCCTCGAGTTGAGGTCGCCCATCACGTCGCCCATGCACTCGTCGGGAACAGCGACCTCCAGGTTGACGTAAGGCTCGAGCAGAGCCGGCTTGGCGTTCTCCAGTGCATCCCTGAAAGCCATCGAGCCGGCCACCTTGAAGGCCATCTCGGAGGAGTCCACATCGTGGTACTGCCCATCGTAGAGCGTCACCCTCACGTCGACCACGGGATATCCGACGATCGAACCTTTTCTCATGGCCTCGATCACGCCCTTCTCGACGGCCGGAATGAACCCCCTGGGAATGGAGCCGCCGACGATCTTGTTGACGAACTCGAAGCCCTTACCGCGCGGCACCGGCTCGACCTCGATCCGGCAGTCGGCGAACTGGCCGTGACCGCCGGTCTGCTTCTTGAGCCGGCCATGGGCCTTGACGGCCTTGCGGATGGTCTCGCGGTAGGGAACCTTCGGAGCCTTGAGGTTCACACCGACGCCGTACTTGCGCTCGAGGCGTTCACAGGTGACCTCGACGTGGAGCTGCCCTGAACCGGACAGCAGTATCTCTCCGGATTCCTCGTCGCGCTCGACTTGCAGCGCCAGGTCTTCCTCGCCGAGCTTGTAGAGCCCCTGCATGGCCTTGTCTTCCTCGCCGCGCTTCTTGGCCTCGACGGCAAAGGAGATCGCCGGAGTGACCTCTTCGAACGGGCGTATCCCGACAGCAGCCTTGACGTCGGCGAGCGTATCGCCGGCGTGGGTCTTCTTGAGCTTGGCCACGGCAACGACTTCGCCGACAGTGGCGCTCTTGACCTCCGAGGTCTTGCGACCCTCCATCTTGAGCAGGTGACCGAGGCGCTCCTTGGTCTCGGAGCTCGTGTTCAGCACCTGCGAGTCGGCCTCGACGGTGCCCGACATCACTCGCAAGATCGAGAGCTGGCCGGCATGCGGGTCGATGACGGTCTTGAAGACGAAGCCTGAGAATGGCGCGGCAGAGTCAGGCGCTATCTCGGTCGCGTCGCCCGCGGCATCCTTGCCAACGGCCGCAGGAAGCTCGGCGGGAGCCGGCAACAGATCGACTACGGCGTCCAGCAATTGCGGAATGCCCATATTGAGGGAGGCCGAAGAGCACAGCACCGGAACAACCGCACCCGATGCGACGGCGGCCTTGAGCCCGCGGCTCACCTCATCGACAGAGAGCTCGCCTTCCTCCAGGTACTTCTCGAGCAGCTCGTCGTCGGCCTCCGCGGCAAGCTCCGTAATCTCCATACGAAGCTCCTCAGCGCGGTCGGCCAGCTCATCCGGCACATCTACGGTCGCGAACTTGCCGCTCTCGCCTTCGAATGTGTAGGCCTTGCCGGCCAGGACATCGACGATGCCCTTGAGAGTCTCACCGCTGATGATCGGAAGGTGGATGAGCGCCGGCTTCGCGCCGAGCTCCTCCTTCAACGCATCCAGGGTACGATCAACCTCGGCCTCGGCGCGGTCGAGGCGGTTGAGCACTATGAGGGCCGGCAGGTTCTCCCCCGTAATCCACTTCCATACCTTGCTCGACTCGGCACGCAGCGGAGAGGTGGGATCGACGACGAATACGACACCCGCGGCCCCGCGCAGCGAGAAGCGAGTGTCGGTAACGAAGTTCCCCTGTCCCGCAGTGTCGATGAGCGTGATCTCATGCTTCCTCCACGGAAGATGATGAAGTGAAGAGCTGATCGTACAGCGACGACGCATCTCCTCTGGCTCTGTGTCGAACAGCGAGCTCTCATCGTCAACCCGGCCAAGGCGGTTGTTCACACCCGCCGCAAAGGCCAATGCGTCGGAGATCGACGTCTTGCCGACGCCCCCTTGACCGGCTACGGCAATAGTCCGAATGCCTGATGCTTCCGTCGCCACTTTTCCCTCCTAGTGTCGGCGCCCACAGCGCCTCGATTCTCTGCTATATCGATCCTTCAGCAAAGCGCCACACTGCCGCGGCAGCGGCTCACAGCGCGCCCTCATTTCGTTCGTAGACCAGGCGCAGCCCCTCGAGCGTCAAGAACTCGTCCACCTCCTGGATGGTCTCCGAGTGCTCGGCAATTAACGACGCAAGGCCGCCTGTTGCAAGGACGTAGGGGTCTACCTCTTCCTGTTTCTTTATCTGTCTGACCACACCGTCCACGAGCTCGACGTAGCCGTAGGCCACTCCCGACTGGATCGCGTGTATAGTGTTCCTACCCACCACCCTCGGGGGGCGCGCAAGCTCCACCCTCTGGAGCTTGGCGGTGCGCGTGTAAAGGGCATCGAGCGAGATGCCGATACCGGGCACGATGACACCGCCGACGTACTCGCCACGCTCGGTTATGTAGTCAAAGGTCGTGGCCGTACCGAAGTCCACCACTACGGTGGCTCGCTTGCCGCGCTCGTAGGCGGCCACCGCATTTACGATACGGTCGGCCCCGACGTCGCGTGGGTTGTCGTAGAGCACCGGCATTCCGGTTTTGATGCCGGGGCCGACGATGACGGGCTCGAGGTCGAAGTACGTGTGGCAAAGCTCCTCTAGCACACCGAGCAGCGGCGGCACGACGCAGGAGACGATTATCCCCGTGACGTTCGGCTCGGGCATGTTCGATGCATGAAAGAGGCTCCACATGAGCATACCGTACTCGTCGGCTGTGCGGTCGCGCTCGGTGACCAGCCGCCAGTGTCGCTCCAAGCTGCTTCCGTCGAAGAGGCCGATCACCGTCTGGCTGTTGCCCACGTCGATCGTCATCAGCAGTCCGGCCCGTTCTTGCCCACTCATGAGCTGTAGCCTCCTGTCACCGTGACATCGCCGGCCAGAACGCGACGAACCTGCCCGTTGCCCCCGGGTCCGCCTTCCTCGAGCAACAGCGCTCCGTCGGTGTCTATGCCCACGCAGGTCCCGGAAAACTCCTCGCGCGAGCCGCTTACCGTTACCTCACGCCCCTTGAGCACGGACCGCCGCTCCCATTCGGGCGCGACGGCGGCAAAGCCCTCTCGTAGGAAGAGGTCGTAGCAGCGCTCGAAATGCCCGAGCAGACGCGCTGCAAAGGCGGCCCGGTCAATCGTTGTCCCCGATTCGACCAGAATCGTCGTGGCAATGTCGTGCAATGCGTCAGGAAAGTGCGTCAAGTTACTGTTTAGATTGATACCAATGCCGACCACCACACATGCAACCCGGTCCGTCTCGGCCTCGATCTCGGTGAGTATCCCGGCCAGCTTCTTGCCACCGACGACGATGTCGTTGGGCCATTTGATCGAGCAGTCCAGCCCCTCCTCCTCCACGGTGAGGGCCACGGCCACACCAGCCACCAGCGACAGCTGAGGGGCCTCGGCGGGAACTATGTCGGGTCGTAACAACAGCGAGAGATAGAGGTTCACGCCCCGTGCCGACTCCCAGGTGCGGCCGAGACGTCCGCGGCCGGCGGTCTGCTCCTCGGCGATCACCACGGTTCCTTCCGGCTTGCCGGTGCGCCCGAGCTCGAGCGCGTCGCTGTTGGTCGAGCCGGTAACCACCCGCACGACCATCTCGCGGCCGACCCGTTCGGTTGTAAGCAACGAGCCGATGCTCTCGGCAGTCAGAAGATCGGGAGCGCCGACGAGCCTGTAACCGCGAGAACGCACCCCTTCTATGAGGTAGCCTTCGCGCTTGAGCGACTCGACGTGCTTCCACACCGCGGCTCGCGACACGCCGAGCTTCTCGGCAAGAGCCTGCCCGGAAAGGTAGCTATCGGCTCCGCTCAAGGCCTGCAGAATGCTGCCGCGCGTGCTCATGCCAGCAGACTCACTTCCACCGCCACATCGGCCGAGCGAGCCGAGTGGGTCAGGCGACCTACCGAGATGTCATCGACGCCGACCAGCGCATAAGCCGCCACCGACTCTATCGTCACCCCGCCCGACACCTCTACGCGAGCGCGCCCCGCCACCAGGGTCACTGCCTGCTCGACCTGTTCGGGGCTCTGGTTGTCGAGAAGTATGGCGGTGGCTCCGGCATCGAGAGCGGTGCGAACCTGCTCGAGGTTATCGCACTCCACCTCCACCTCGATTCCGGCCGGGGTCTGCTCGATGGCCGCACGCACGGCCTGGGCCACCCCTCCGGCGGCGACCACGTGGTTGTCCTTTATGAGGACCGCATCGAAGAGCCCCATGCGGTGGTTGCTCCCCCCGCCGCAGCACACTGCGTACTTCTCGAGCTGGCGCATGCCCGGGGTCGTCTTGCGGGTATCGAGAATGCGAGCGCTCGCGCCCGCCTCCTCCACCAAGC
>PIVZ01000425.1 GCA_003354045.1 bacterium | reverse complement strand
CATCCTCTCTTGCTCGATGCGGACGAAGCAGTTCGCGAGGCGGGAGTGGATTGTGTCAGGAGGATCGGTACGACAGCGAGCATCGAGCCCATTCTGGCCGCCGCTTCCCGGGAGCCAGATGAGTTCTTGAAGCTGGAGATGGCCGCGGCAGTGCTCGAGCTTGGCGACAGCCGGGGCCTTACGTTGCTTGCCGACCTCGAAACGAATGGCCGTCTCGCACAGGTACGCAAGGAAGCTGGGCAACTCCGTGCCGACCATGCCGATAGCGACTAGAGGCCCGAGCGACGATTCCAGCGTGGCGCTGCGAGCACGGTTCGAATGCAGGCGGGCTTTTCGCCCGGGCCTCAGTGGCGCGGGCTAGTTCCCGAAGTCCCAGCTTTCGCCGGTCCGGTAGTGCTTCAGCACGTTCTTGGCGATGAGGATCTTGTGTACCTCGTCGGGACCGTCGGCAAGCCGCAGCGTGCGTGCGCCCTGGTACATGTCGGCCAGTGGCAGGTCGCCGGATACCCCGGCTCCTCCCCACACTTGGATCGCGCGGTCTACCACTCGGTGATAGGCCTCGGGCACGAAGATCTTTATTGCCGATATGTCGGTGCGCGCGTCGATCTCGTTCTCCATCTTCTCTGCGCAATGGATCGTCATCAGCCGTGCGGCCTGAATGTCGATGTATGACTCGGCGATGAATCCCTGGATGAACTGCTTGGTCTCGAGCAATCCGCCATGCACCTCGCGGCTCATCGCACGCTCGACCATCAAATCGAAAGCCCGCCACATCTGTCCGACCGAGTTCATGCAGTGGTAGACGCGGCCGGCGCCGAGTCGGTCCTGCGCCGCCTGATGGCCGGAGCCGGTCCGCCCGAGCTGATTTTCGACCGGAACGCGCACGTCGTCGTAGAAGATCTCACAGTGATGACCGTCGCGGCCCCACACCGGGACGCTACGTGCGATGTCCACGCCGGGCGTATCGGATGGCACGATGATCTGGGTCATCTTGCTGTTACGGTCCACCTCCCCGCCCTCGTCGGCGGTACGGCACATGACGATGAAGAAATCCGCGCGCTTACCGTTCGACGTGAACCACTTGCGGCCGTTTATCACCCAGTCGTCGCCGTCGCGGCGCGCGGTCGTCCGCAAAGAGCGCGGGTCGGAACCCGGCTGGTCTGGCTCGGTCATCGAGAAGCCGGATTCCATACCGTCTTCGATCGTCGGGATGAGCCATTTGCGCTTTTGCTCTTCGGTGCCGTACTTGACGAGAATCTTCTGGTTGCCGGAATTGGGGGCCACCACCCCGAACAGCGATGCCGCCCCCACCGCGTAGGCGAGCACCTCGTTCATGTAGGCGTGCTCGAGAAAGCTGAGACCAGCGCCGCCGTATTCCTCGGGCAGGTGCGGCGCCCAAAGCCCCGCTTGTTTGACCTTTTCCGTGATACCCTTGCGCAGCTCGCGTGCCTTCTGGCGGCTGCTCTCTGCGAAGTTGCCTTCGTTGCGCCAAGACCACAACTCGTTCTCGTGCGGGAGGATCTCCTTGTTCACGATTCTTGCCGTCAGGGCGCGGATCTCGTTGATACGGTCCGACGCAGAGGGAATGGGCTGAACGTTCATGCGCATGGGGGTCCTCCTCGGCCGTGGCGACACGGCAAACGACGATTCTATTCAGGATCACCGCTCCGGCAAACGGCCGGCTCGCGGGCCTGGCAGGTCGCGTTTCGCTAGTCCCGGCTCTCGCAAGTCCTACTTGGCGAGTCGTGGGTGTCGCGAGTCCAGCTTCCCGGGTTGCGGCTTCGACATCGACCTCCAGCCGGATTGGTCACAGTTGAGAATCCGTGTGCTGATAGGAATGCAAAGTGAGACGCGGGTACAAGAGAGCCCATGAGGAGAATGCGCAATGACGACCTGTAGGGCCATCGTCTTCAATGGAGACGGAACACATGAGCTCAGGACTTTTCCTATACCGAAACCGCCTGCCGGCGGTGCGTTGCTCCGGGTCGAGGCAGTGGGAATGTGCAGCAGCGACGTCGCCCAGATCGCCGGGCACAAGCACGTCCCCGGCGAGGTGGCCCCCGTGGTTGCCGGCCATGAGATAGTCGCGCGCGTTGCCGAGCTGTCCGACGATGCCGAACTCGGCGTATCGGTCGGCGACCGGGTCGCCGTCGATTTGGTCATGCGCAAGGGCGGTTACGAGGGAAGACTGGTGGTTTACGGCTACACACTCGGCCTGGACGACGGGGGTGGTCTATGGGGCGGTTATGGCGAGTACATGTGCGTATTGCCGGGCACCAATCTCCTGAAGCTCACCGACTCGGTTCCCGCCGAGCACCTGACCGTCTTCGAGCCGCTGGCCAGCGCGGTCAACTGGGCCGAGATCTCGGGCGTCAAAGCCGGAGACACCGTGGTTGTGCAGGGGCCGGGACACCTGGGGCTCATGTGCGTGGTTGCGGCAGCCAGAGCTGGCGCCTCGAACATCGTCGTTACCGGCACCTCGGCCGACGCCTTGCGGCTCGATGCCGCCCGCAAAGCCGGCGCTCATCATACGATCGACGTGGATCGAGAAGACGCAGTAGCGCGGGTCAAGGATCTCACCCGAGGCTTTGGCGCAAATGTCGTGATGGACGTGACGGCGATGTCTACTGAGGCCGTCAAACAGGCATTCGAGATGGTCGCTTTCGGCGGCACGGTACTCCTGGCAGGGCTCAAGAACCGCGCGCCCGTCGAGATAGAGACCGATCACATCGTCATGCACTCGCTCACCGTAAAGGGAGGCTCCGGCTCCACCGCCGGATCGATGAAGGCAGCCGTGGACTATCTGAACGCCGCGAAGGTAGACACCGAGGCATTGCTCGGCGAAGTGCTCTCTTTGGATGATTTCGACGAGGGCATGGCCTTGCTCAGGCGCGACCATCCCGATCGCGACGCGATCAGGGTGACTGTTCGGCACGGGCCGGCTCGATCGTAGGTACGGGCACGGCACCCGGCGTGCTCAGCGGTCTTCCGGTGGCATCTCCTACGCGGCCTTGGCCGCTCAGCAGAGCCCCATTGCCGAAAGGAAATTCCTGATCTTGTCCTTGACCTCCTGAGGGGTCATGTAGCGGCGGTCGGCCTGGTCCATGCCGATGTAGAGGAAGGGGACGCCGAGATCCCGGCAGCGCTGCTGGGCGAGACTCGCGCTCGCTGCCATGTCCTTGTGGCCCATGTGGCCGGGGAAGATCACGCAGTCGATGTTGTAGTCCTTCACGATTCTCGTCATGTCGTTCATGACGTTGTCGGCTACGCCGCGTGCCTGGCGGATCATCGGGCCGTCCTGGAACGCACGCCTGGCCAGGCCGCGAAACATGGTGTCCTCCGTAGAGGTATCGACGATCTGGTAGGGGCAGTAGCTCACCATGTCCATGGCGATCACGGCGCCGAGTTCCTCTGCCAGCCAGGTGGCAACCTCTGTGAAGAAGAACGGCTGGATGTCGTACCACAACAGCCGAATCTTCTGATCCGGAACTACCGGGCGGTTTTCGCGAACGCGCATTTCCGCATCGGCGACCATCTCCTCGTACCAGGCGGTCTTCTTCGGGTCGCCCGCTCCCAGGGTGTTGGTCTGGAAGAACAGCGACATGGGCATGATGTGGTCATGAGGAGTCGGGGACGAGCGTCTGATGTCGTTGTACTCCATCCACAATTGGTAGGCCTTGTTGGTCTCTTCCACGACTTCGCGGAGACGGTCGATGTCGAGTGACTTCCCCGTGTGCTCGGATATGAAATCGACCATACGCTTGAGCTCACCGGCGTAATAGTTGACGGCCCTGTCGTCGGTGCCATAGGGCGGGTCCGGCGCGAACATGGGAACATCGCGCCAGTCCGAATGGTGCGCGAAAGCCGCGTGCCAGCCGGCCACGCCATCGCAGGGCTCGGTCAAAGCCAGGTAGGCAGTCGGGATCGGCAGCAGGCCGGCAACCTGATAGTAGAGCCCCAGGCGCAGAAACGTGCAGCAGTCGCTCGGAAGCGGCATTCCGTCCATGGCTTCGAGATCTTCTCCGATATGGATGCCGCCGCCGGTGCCGGCCCCGGCGAACATCTGCTGAATCGGGAAATACCAGTGCAGATCCATGGCACTGAGTATCTCGGCCGGATTGGTGTACTGGCTGGCGAGAAACGGCTCTCCTGTTTCCACGCACTCGATGGTACGCCGGTGTTGTTCCACCAGGGCCTCGAGCAAAGGTATCTGTAGTTGGCCCGTTTCGCCGGGCTCCATCTCCAAGGCCAGCTTGATGGGCTCGTAGAGCTCCATCTCTTCCTTGAGTCTCGATAAGCTCAGTTCTTGTTTCTGGTCCATCGTTCAGCCCTCGATTGCTTCCAAGAACGCCTGTACCCGGGTCCGCAGCTGTCCCACGCCGCTGAGCGTGTACTCGCGATCCATACACAGCAGGGGAACGCCCCAGTCTTTGAAATCGTTGGTCAGCGAGAACTGCTCGAAGCCGTATAGCTCGCAGAAGGTGAGCCGTTCGAATATCGCGCCGTCAACGTTGAAGTCCTCGATCATGTTGCGCACGTACTCGGCGCGGCGCTCGTACTCGGTGAACATGCGCGCGCACGAAGGACGGTCGCCGACGTAATAC
>PIVZ01000424.1 GCA_003354045.1 bacterium | reverse complement strand
GCCTGCTCGAGCGCGAACGCGTGGGCTGGGGCCGCTTCGACATTCGTTTCGATGAGCAGACACCCCTGCTATCGCTTATCGCGTTGCTGGTGTCGGCGCGCTCACGCCTCACGCGTGTGGCCACCGGCGACCAAGCGATCTTCGTCAGGCGAACCCTCTTCGAGGAGGTCGGAGGCTTTCGCGAGGCGCTGCTGTTCGAGGACATCGACCTGTGCCGGCGCCTCAAGCACGCGGCGCCGATGGGCATTCCGCGCAACCCGGCTGTTACTTCCTCTCGCCGCTGGCGCAACCGAGGCGCCTGGCGCACTAGTTTTCTCATGTGGGGACTGAAGCTCGCCTATCTGTTCGGCGTGCCGAGTGAGCGGCTGGCGGAGTTCTATTCAGACGAGCGTTGACGGTCTCTCGTCGTTACCAAGGAATGGGGGGGCTGATGAGGGCGGAATCGTCTGGCGCCGGTCGCCCGTCGATGACGACGTTGCGACCATCCACGCGCAGCCGGCCCTCGGCGAATAGCTGGATGGCGTACGGATAGATACGGTGTTCTTGCGCGAGTATGCGTTGCTGGACGGTGTGGGCGTCTTCGCCCGGCGCCACCGGCACCGCGGCCTGGACTATTATCGGCCCGTGGTCCATGTGCTCATCCACAAAGTGGACGGTCGCCCCCGCGATGGCGACACCGTAGTCGGCGGCTTGCGCTTGCGCGTCTGTCCCCTTGAAGGCCGGCAATAGCGCCGGGTGGATATTCACCATGCGGTTCGTGAACCGGTCGAGAAGCGCCGCGGTCACGATGCGGTCGAAGCCGGCGAGGACGACCAGCTCGGTGCCCGCCGCCTCGAGGGCGTCTGCGACAGCCGTGTCGAATGTCTCTCGGTCCGGAAACTCCGCGTGCGGTATGAGCAGGCAGTGGATGCCGCGCGTTTTCGCCTTGGCGAGCACCTTCGCCTCGGTGCGGTTGCAGATCAGTACCGCAATGTCGGCTTGTAGACGTCCGTCGTCTATGGCCGCTGCAATGGCGTCGAAGTTCGTCCCGGTGCCGGAAGCCAGGACACCCAGGGCCAGCCGCTTCGACTCGTGTTGCCCGTCAGCCGTCGTCATAGACCACCCGGCGCCGTCCCTTGCCGATCTCGCCGATCACCCTGGCGCCCACCTTCCTGCGCCTGAAGAAGCGGCACACCTCTTCTGCGATCCGTTTGCGTACGAGCACCGTGAATCCGATGCCGCAATTGAAGGTCCGGTCCATCTCGTCTTGGGCTATATCACCTTTGTTCTGGATGAGGTCGAACAGAGGCTTTTGCGGTAGGGCCGGGCGATGGATGGTGGCTCGAAGCCCGGGCGGCAGCACGCGCACGAGATTTCCGGGAAGACCGCCGCCCGTTATGTGGGCCATGCCGACGATGGAGAAGCGCTCGAGTGCGGCAAGCACCGGCTTTACGTAGATCTTGGTCGGGCGCATGAGCTCCTCGCCGACGGTGGAGTCGAGTCCCTCGACCAGCCTGTCGAGCGCGGCGCGGCGGCTGACCTTGAGCACCTTGCGGGCCAGACTGTAGCCGTTGCTGTGCAGGCCGTTCGATTCCAGACCGATGACAGCGTCGCCGCTACGGATGCGACGGCCGTCGATGATCGCTCGCCGCTCGGCTACACCGACGCAAAAACCGGCCAGATCGTAGTCTCCGTCCTTGTAGAATCCCGGCATCTCCGCGGTTTCGCCGCCAACCAGGCTCATGCCCGCACGTTTGCAGCCCTCGGCGATGCCTGCGATCAGCGACTCTCCGTCAACGGCGGCCAACCGTCCGACAGCGAGATAGTCCAGGAAAAACAGCGGACGCGCACCGGCCGTGATCAGATCGTTGGCGTTCATCGCCACGAGATCGATACCGATGGTGTCATGGCGACCCGCAAGGCGGGCGACGGCCAATTTCGTGCCTACGCCGTCGGCGGAAGAAAGCAGGACCGGGTTCTTGTAGCCGCGCGGCAGGCGTACCGCCGCGGCGAACGGGCCCACACCGGCGAGTACCTCGGGACCGCGCGTTGCAGCCGCAAGCTTCGCTATGCGTTGTACCAAACGGTCGGCAGCTGCGATGTCTACTCCCGCGTCACGGTAGGTAACCGCTGGTTTTGCGGCTTTCACACGGTGCGACTACCCGACCGAATGGGGGATGTCAAAGCGGCCGAGTCGCTAACCCGTGCGGGTCACCGGCACCTCTCGGCTGCCGATCACGCCCAAAGCGCGGGTTAGCCGTGTCGGTTAGCAGTCCGTTGAAGAACCCCGGACCGAGCCAGGTGCCGAGATTCGGGCCGAGATCGAGGCGCGAAACCGCAGGCATAGTGGTGCTATGTCGAGGTTTCGCAACGAAGAGATCGGCCCGAAGGTCGGTGCCTGGCGACGGGAGTGGGTTTTTCAACGGGCTGCTAGGGTCTGCGAGCGAGGATGTGCGCACGGCTCGTGGTGGCGTGTTCTTCCCCGAGCGCAAGGATCTCCCAAGAGTCGAAAACAACGGCGAGCTCGCCTGGTTGCAGTAGATAGTCGGGATTACTCGGGCCTTCTCGGTTGGGCGTCTCGCCGCGCATGAAGGTCTCTACCAGGGCGTATCCCCCCGATTTCACCGCGGCCATCAGGTGCGGGAGGATGCGCCGCTCGAGGTAGTCGCATTGCAGTATCAGGTCGAAGGCCTGTGGTGAGAACGGCCAATCGTCCAGGTCGGCGTGTATGAGTTGAAGGTTTCGTCGGCGTGTCTCGTGGTCGATGGCGGCGCGCGCCAGTGCCTCGCCCGATACGTCGGTCCCGACTACTCGGTAGCCGGCTTGCACGAGCCTATCGAAGTGCCTTCCTGTCCCGCATGCCAGATCGAGCGCGAGTGCGCCAGGGAGCGCCGCCGGGGGAATGGGTGCAAAGCCCGTTGCTACGCTCGAGGCCGGGGCTTCCCGATACCTCGCGTCCCATCTGAGCCTGTCTTTTCGAGCCATTGGCCCAGCTCAATCCTCGTGAGGCGCAACTGCCCTCAGCAACACCGCGCAGTCTACGCGTCCGGCCCCCGCCTCGAGCAGAGCGCGGGCCGCGTCTTCCGAGGTCGCCCCTGTCGTCAAGACGTCGTCCACCAAGAGAAGACGGGCAGATTTCGGGAAGTCGCGGCGCGCGCGAAAGACGCCGGCCATGTTGGCTCTCCGGCGGACCGCGCCGAGGGTCTGCTGAGCCTGCGTTGCCTGTGTCCGTTCGAGCGCGCGCACCAGGAACTCCGTCTTCAGCGTCCGTGCAGCCGCACGTGCGAGCCAAGCTGCCTGATTGAAGCCACGCTCACTGAGGCGGGCGCGATGCAAGGGGATGGGGATCACGGCTGAGAAGCGTACCGAGAGCCGACCGAGCAGGCCAGCGAACAGGCGTCCCAGCTCGCGGCCGGCGTAGCGGTCGCCACCGTACTTGAACTGGTGGAGACAGTGGACCAATGGCGAGCGGCCGGCAAGGTCGCCCCCTCCTGAGTACTTGGCACAATGGTAGACGGTGCTGAGCCGGGCGAGCCCATCGCCGGCGTGCGGCTTGCCCCCGTTCGGGTGGAGTCCGCTGGCTCGCGCGCAGGCAGGGCAAAGAATCGCACTCGCCGGTTGCCGGCAAGCCAGGCAGGTGCGGAAGCGGCCAATTGCCGCTGTGCTCGTCAAGGTAGCGAAGAAGGCTCGGACCGTGCGGCTCATGAAATCGCGCATACTGCCAAGGGCGGCACGGTTCAATGCAATTTCATTCATGTTCCCTCCCTGCGTTGCATATTTCCCAGTGACAGCGGTAAGTTGACGGTGGTTGGGGTTTGTAATAGCAGACGCTTGCGCGGCGAAGTGGCAACGGTGTGTCCAGGCCTGAAGAGGAAGAGAGGGCGCTAGAGAGTGAAGCGCTGTTTTCCGCCCGCACGCAGGCGGGCGTAGCCGCGTCTTTGGAAGCGAGGCTGGAGGAGCTGGCGGACGAGATGGATGAGGTCATCGCTTCTTGCCCCCCTGAAGAGAGAGAATCCCTCAACGACTACGCCGTCAGCCTGATCCGCGAGCGACGCTACGTAGCCGGTGTCGTTGCGGCATCGACTCGGCAAGGCTTAGGTGAGGACGGCCTCCCTGCGGACCCGGGCGGGGGGCGCCTCTCGATCGGCTACGGTTTCCTCGTTCTTCTCGTCGCTCCGTTGCTGCTGCTGGTGTTTCCTCCGGTCGGCGTGCTACTTGGCCTTGCCGGCGGTGCGATGATCGTGGCGGGCCTCATCAGTGCGCTGGTGTCACGTATCGCGACACCGCATGGAGGGACCGGCGGAGAAGACGGCGTGTGAGGATTGGCAGCCGCCTGCCCGAGAAACCGTGACCACGTGAGAAGGACCGATGGGGCGAAGCGATGACAAGTTGAGTGCGGAGGAGGCCGCCGCTTTGCACGACCGCCGCCGCGACGAACAGGCCGAAGAGGCCGCTCGCCGTGAGCGTGCCAAGGCCGAGATGCCTACCGTATGGTCGCGCCGGGACTTCTTCGGCCGTATGGGCTGGGCCGGCTTCGGCTTGATCTCGCTGATCAGCCTGCTGGCCGCTGTTCGCTCCGCCTTCCCCCGAGTTCTGTTCAAGCCGGACTTGACCTTCAAGGCCGGCTTCA
>PIVZ01001001.1 GCA_003354045.1 bacterium | reverse complement strand
GCCATTAATAGTGCGCCTTCTGTCTGAGCTACCGACGACGCCGGGCTACCGGGTGCGCAAGGGCGCGCTTCGCAACCAAGGCATCCCCGCCGAAGACATCGAAAGCGGGCACGCACTGTGGCTCGACTCCGCCACCGGGACCTACAAGACTCTCGACGCGGCCGCACTGGAAGGGCTGCGAAGCTAGCGCTTTTCTTTCGATGGTACGCGCTGGAAGGCGCTTCGCTCGCTTCGACAGCCATCGAAGAGGTATCACGCGAGAACGAGGACCGAGACGGCTCGCGAGACGGGCACCGGGCGAGAGAGCCTCGTTAAAGGCCCTCTCGCCTGGCGGTTGTTACCCCCCGGCAGCTCAGGGAACGATCTTCTGCGACGGTATGCAGAACTCGGTCTCCTTGATGCTACTGAGCTGCAGCGGTCCGAACTGGTTGTTGATGTGGATCCCGGTCCGCTTGAAGTGCTTGGCCTGGCGGACCGACTGGCCGCCGCACCTGTCGTCCGCGGCCGTGTCGCAACCGCATCCGTCTTGCTGGATGGTCTGGTTCGCGAGCTTGGCGCGGTAGCAGACCAGATGGTCGTCCGGATTGCGGATGTCCGCCGGCTCGATCTCCTTGGGAGTCCCCTCTTCCGTTCCTTTGAGGATCACCGGATTTCCGGACTTGGCCGTCGGATTGCATAGCTTGGTGATCTTCTTTAGGTCATAGCGACGCGACTGGAACTGGTCGGAGACCACGACCTGAGTCCCCTTCGGGAACTTCTCCAGCACGGTCCCGTCCGAGAGCTTCTTTTGCGCCTTGGCCTGGTAGCAGAGGAAGTGGTCCACGTTGTGGCCTTCCGGAACCGGGGCGAAGGTCGGACCGGACAGGCTCTTCCAGGACGGCACCAGTACGCTCTTCTGCTTGAGGACCGTCACGTAGACGTCATTGCACTGGTTGATGATGCGGATGTCAGTCTGACGCTCGAACTTCGGCGCGTTTTTGTCGGGCTTGATCTGGTACTCCGCCAGATGGACGACGTTATCGTTGACGCCTTCATTGTTCTTGTTGGCCGGCAGTCCGAGTTGCTTGAGCCGGCCGACGTTGAAGTCGGTCGTACCAAACTGATCGGACAGCATGACCGGACCGAACGCCGGTGACG
>PIVZ01000423.1 GCA_003354045.1 bacterium | reverse complement strand
TGGCCGCCTGAAAGCTCTGTTTCAGATGCTTCTCGAAGCAGAGAAAGTCTCGCATCTGAATCGGCTGAGGCAGAGGCGCAAGCAGGCGCGTGCCCTCCCGCTCGAGCCAGGTGCCGGCCGGTTCGTCGGCGGCCACGTGTTCGAGCACCCGGCGCGCGAGATCGGTGGCCGCATCGCCACCCTCGATCAATGCCTGCAGGCTCGTGAGTGCCGGCGCGCGCTTTCCCGCCAGCGACTCGTGTCCTGCCGTCAAATCAGCGATGCGCGAGTCGTCCCGGTACAAGGCGCCGGCACGTTCGGCGCCGGCGGTGTCTTGGAAGGTAACTAGTTTCATGCCTCACTCCTGGTCGAAACCATGTGCGAGTCACTTTGCTATGAATGCCGGCCCCACACCAGCCAGAAGTGCCGCCCGCCTAGGCGTCCTCCGATTCGTTGGATGTTACGGCGACGGATCGTTCGTTCTCGTCAGCCTGGTCGCGATAGAACTCGTAGACACCGAAGGTGCGCAGCAGCCAGCTCGTGAAGGTCGGGCTTACCGCGTTCATGATGGCACTCAGCTTCACCGGACCCGGGTTGACGACGATCTCCCCGACGTCGTCTCCGATGGCGCGGATCACAGCGTCGGCGACTTTCTCGGGCGTCGTCTCTCCTACCATCTTCGGCGCGCGCTTGTGGTATTCGGCAAACATGCCGGCTTCGGTAACGAAGCCCGGACAGATCACCGAAGCGCTCACCCCGGTGCCGCGTAGCTCCTCACGTATGCCGCTCGTCCATTCGATGAGCCCGGCTTTGGTTGCTGCGTAAGTTGCAGAATAGGGCGATCCCTTCTTACCGCCGAGTGAAGACATCATGACAATGTGACCGTCGGCGCGCTCCCTCATATCGGGCAGAACCAGGCGCGAGAGAAGCAAGGGCGCGACGAGATTCGTTCGGACCATCGTCTCGATGTCCTCCGGCGACATGCTCGTGTAGCGGCTCACCCATTCCATGCCGGCATTGTTGATGAGGATATCGAGCGGACCGATCGCCGTCTTGGCTTGCTCGAGCAGTGCCTCGCGCGCGGCCGCATCGGTGATGTCGGCGGGAATCGGCACCGCTTTGACGCCGAGGCCGGTCATCTCGCGGGCTACGTCCTCGAGGGCATCCGCGGAGCGCGCCGTCAGCACCAGATTCACGCCTTGGCGCGCAAGCGCGCGGGCGACATAGGGCCCCAGCCCTCGCGATGCTCCGGTAACCAGCGCCGTTCTTTCTTGAAGATTCTTCATCGTGGCGCGTCTCGGCATATCTCACTAGCATCCAGCGGTCTCGTGACCTTGCTGGTAATGGCTACGGCAACACCGTCGGTCTTGCACCTCGCTACCCTCGCAGCCAGCCGTTTTCCCTGTACCAACGAAGGGTGTCCTTCATGCCGACCTCCACGCTCGGATGTTTGAACGTGAAGCCGGCCTTCTTGATGGCGGTGTTATCCCAGATGCGATCACACGACATGTAGTCGAGCGTACCTTTCTCTAACGAAGACTTCTTGCCGAGCAGCTTGGCCATGAACTGTAAGACGACGGCCACAGGTATGAGCACGCGCACGGGTATCCGTAGGAATTCCTTCTCCACGCCGAACAGCTCCCGCGAGATGAGGCGGAAAAACTCGGCGGTCGTCAACCGCGAGTCGTCGGCGACGTTGTAGATGCCGCCTATCATCGAGTCGTTGTCCAAAGCGTAGAGCATGGCCCGGCACACATCCTCGACGTGGACGAAGCCTTCGATCCGCTCGCCGCTGCCGACCATCATCATCCGCTTCTTGTTGCGATCCGCGTGGGCGAGTTTGACCGCCGTGTAGATGCCGTACTCCGAGCGCGCACCGTAGATGGCCGCGGGCCTGAGCACTGTAGTTTCGAGTCCTTTCCCCGAGCCGTAGCGATGAACGACCTGCTCGCCGGCCCACTTGCTCTCGTTGTAGGCATTGAGCGGCGGCGTGAGCTTCGCGGCGTCCTCCTTGACCGGTGTCCCATCGTGCCAGTCATAGCCATAGACCCCCGCCGACGAGAGGTGAATGAAACGCTTCACACCGGCAGATACGCCTGCCGCGCAAAGGTTCTCGACGGCCTCCGCGTTGACCCGAAACATCGTCTCGCGACGAGTCGAGTAGTCGTGGATGCCCGCGACGTGCAAGACGGCGTCGATGCCTTCGAGTAGCGTCTCCAGTCCTTCCCTCCGGGTCAGATCCGAGGCAACGAACTCGGCACCGAGCGCTTCGAACATGGCGCCGTAGTGACGGCTCGAGACGTCGGTGGCCCTGACCTCGAGCCCGGCCTTGGCGGCCTCCATCACCATGTGATGGCCGGTGAACCCCGCGGCTCCAGTGACGAGTACGCGTGCTCCTTTCGAAATCGACATAACGACTCACCCTCCGTCTGCTAACCCGGGTTATTCATGAATTCTCGTCGCGAGGCAGCCAAGCGTGCGCCAGCTCGGGTCGAACGCAGCGATGAGCGAGTAAGGCGTACTGACAGTACGTCGTCGAGCGAGGAGCGAGTACGGCCCGAGATGGTGTACGATTGGCTGACGCAGCAGAGCGATTCATGAATAATCCGGGTTGATACCCCGGGTGCTCAATCCGCCTCGGGCCGGATGAGCCGTTCGAGCGTCCGCCGATCGATCCTCAGCTTCAGGTCAACCGAGTCCTCGTCTTCGTCTTTCGCTATCGCCCGCATCACCATGTCGAAGATCGTGTCTCTGTACTGGGAGATTCGTTCGGGGCGGCGCACCAGCAGCCACTGGATCGTCAGATGTTCGATGAAACCGAGCACGAGGTTACGAATGAGATAAGGATCGAGATCGTCGCGGAACAGTCCCTTCTCGAGTCCCTCCTTGAATGTATCGACGATCGGCCGCGAGGCCTCGCGGATGGCCTGATAGGCCGGCGAATCAACGTAGCGGCGGTTGCCCTTGAGAGTGAGCAGCGCCACGGAACTGTAAAGCGGGTTGTTCTCGTAGAACTCCAGGTAGGCCTGTATGATCGTGCGCAACTTCTCGCGCGGGTCGTGGATGTAAGGAATGAGCTGGCTCACGCGCTCGACCTCTCTGCGCGTGTAGAGCTCGGAAATGGAGAAGAGGACGTCTTCCTTGGAGGCAAAGTACTCATAGAGCGTCGGCTCGGAGACACCCGCCTCTGCACAGATGGCCGCAACGGTCGCCTGCTCGAACCCCTTCTCGCCAAAGACACGGAGGGCCCCCTCGAGGATGGCCAGCTCCTTTTGCGGGTTCTTTTTCTTGTTGTTTTTCAAGGACTTGGTCGATTTGCCGGCGGTAGATTGAGCCATAGCGACACCTCAGAGGCAGGCGAGGATACAAAACGCCAGCCAGAGTGTCAAGGATTTTTCTGGGTCATATCCTAAATTCTTGACTTAAAATCTAAAGCCTACTAAACCCCAGCCCGAGCCGTTTCACTGACACCCAGTCGTGAAGCCAATGGAGAAGGAGACACGATGTGACCAGCGTTCGACGCGCACGCATGAACGAGACGGGTTGGGACAAAGACCTCGTCGTCGAATCCAGCGATGAAACGCTCGCACAGCCGACGGGCAACCAGGTTCTCGTTGAAGTCGAAGCCTGCGCGGTCTGCTACCGCGACTGCATCGACCGTGCCGGCAGATTCAAGTTCATCCAGATTCCGATAACGCCCGGCCACGAGGCCGTGGGGCGTGTCGCGGCCATCGGCCCCGATGTCGAGGACTGGGCGGTCGGCGACCGCGTCGGCACCCTGCACCGTGACTTCTGCGGCAAGTGCGGTCCGTGCATGCAGGGAAACCAGTCTCTGTGCGAAACGGCCGCGGCGCTGCTCGGCTTGTTGATCGACGGCGGCTACGCCAGCCACCTGCTGGCACCTGAACGCTGCTTTTACGCGCTACCGGAGGCCATCCCGGCCACCGAAGCCGCCGGTCTCCACTGCACGTTCGGCACCTCCTATCGCGGGCTACGCCGGTTCGGCGGTGTCGAATCCGGCCAGCACGTGGTGGTTACGGGCGCGAATGGCGGGGTCGGGAGTGCCGCCATTCAAGTGGCCGCGCGGCTCGGTGCGACCGTAACTGCCGTGGTGCGCGACGCCGCTCACGGCGACTACATAACCGGGCTCGGGGCCGACAATGTCATCGTCGATGCCGGCGACCGTTTCCACAAGCAGCTGACTGCGGGCCCCGCCGACGTTGTCATGGACTGCGTCGGCCCGCCCACCTTCAACGCCTCGTTGCGCTCGCTGCGCGCAGGCGGGCGCATGATAGTCGTCGGCAACGTCATCGAGGAACAGGCGTCCGTCAATCTCGGCTACATCGTCACCCGCGGCCTTCAGATCATAGGCAGTAGCGGAGCGACACGCGAGGACATGATGGCGGTGCTCGATCTACACGCGAAACGGCCGTTCGCGATACAGATCGATCGCGAGCTGGATCTCGCGGAGGCTGACCACGCACAGCGATTAGTACAGGCCGGCGGTCTCCGCGGACGTATAGTTCTCGTTTCGCACTGAGGCCTGAGAGGCCGACCAAGGCTCCCGTGAATGCCTCCGAAGCGCCGCGAGCAAGTGTTGGCGCAGCTTCCTACCCGCACGTAACGGAACGTCAGAGCTCGATCGTCAGATCTT
>PIVZ01001000.1 GCA_003354045.1 bacterium | reverse complement strand
CACCCCGTTACGAGGAGGTAAAGTAGTGAGTATTCGCTCCATCATCCTGTCCGCGATCATCGCGGCAGTCTTCTCAACCACAGCCCGCACAGAGGACGGCACTGCTCACGTTTCAGGGACGGTTGCACTCGTTGCGGCAAATGCAGTTCATTCGCGGGTGTACATAAACCCGTCCACCGGCGAGACGAGGGGCGGCGGCGCCCCCTTCGATGAAGCCGACCTGGTCTACTCGAACACGCCGCCGCCGGCAGTCTTCCTTCTGCTGCCCTTAATCGCTCAGATTGCGGATGACCTCACCACCGTCGCGGTCGATGGCTGCCCCATCAAGGCGTACGAATTCCAGGTCAGCGGCGTCGGCGACGGCACGGGCCCGGGATACGACGTCACCTTCGACCTCTACGACAACTGCCCAGGCAATGGCGGTCAGATCATCCCCCTGTCAGGCGGAAGCGTAACGACCGACCACGACGGCCTCGTGTCGATTGCGGTCGACCTCCGCGCCAATCCGGTCCCGGCCGGGGCCACGGTCTGGCTCGCGGTGGAGGTGAGTTCCGAGTCGGCCGGCTGGGTGCTCGGGACGCCCGCAGACATCGGTTTCACGCGCAACGTGTACCACTTCCCGTGGAGGCCCTGCGCTGCCAGCTTCGGTGGAACCGTTCTGTACGCCGGGTTCTACGCGAAAGTCTACTGCGAGCCGCCGTTTGAACGCGAGTCTGCTGCGTACGTCAACCACAACCTCACCGGCCCGCAGATTCCCCTGGCAACCGGCGAGTGGATCATGGACGACATCGAGCTGATCATCGACGATTGCGTTCTGAGCAGCTACGAGATCGGGGCCATGGGAACTGGCAACCGCGACGTCACCGTAACGGCCGAGATGCGGCGGTCCTGTGCCCCTCACTCCGTGATCGACGGCACCCAGGGCACTTTCGAGTACTTCGCGAACGGCTCGCCAACACTTGCGCGGTTCGACATTCCCCCCGGTGGGGTCGATCTTGGCGGCGGCGCCTCGTTCTGGATGGCGTACAACTTCGACCGTAGCACCTCGGCGATTGTCTCGGGCGAAGCCACGCTCGGGTTCACAAACGACTCCTTCGGCGAGCTGAGCGACGAGGGTGGTTGTGACCTGCTATGGTTCGAGG
>PIVZ01000999.1 GCA_003354045.1 bacterium | reverse complement strand
GCGGCATCTGCTGGCGGTCCTCCATGTAGGCGCGAAACAGCCCTTCGATGACGCGGCGGGCCTTGCCAGCCATACGGCGGACGCGCTGGTGCTGGTACAGGCGTTCCATGAGGCGGTCCTTGAGCTGGGCGATGGCCGCCTCCGTCTCGGGCCCGAATCCGGCGATGCGCGGTTTAACGGCCCTGACGTCGGCCAGGCTCTTCACTTCTTTCTCTTCCAGGCGCTTCTCTGTAGCCGCGATCAAGTCGCAGACCATCGTGTCGATGATGCGGCGGACGGCCTGGTAGCGTAGCACCGAGAACTCGGCTTCGGGGGTGTCCTCGGTCACCCGCGCGAAGTTGTCCTCCCATATGCTGACGCCTTCGAGGTCTACACGCGTGAGCATCCCGGATTGCAGACCGTCGTCGATGTCGTGGCTGTTGTAGGCAATCTCGTCGGCAAAATCGACGATCTGCGCTTCCAGCGGCGGCGCGCTGCCGGCGTCGAACTCGGCCACCCGCGGGCGGTCGTAGCTGGTCGAGTGCTTGACGATCCCCTCTCTGACCTCATAGCTCAGATTGAGCCCCGGAAACTCGTCGTAGCGGCGCTCGAGCACCTCGACGATGCGCAGGCTTTGGCTGTTGTGCTCGAAGGCGCCGTGGTCCTTCATGAGCCCGGCGAGAACATGCTCGCCGGCATGACCGAACGGCGTGTGGCCGAGGTCATGCGAGAGCGCGACGGCCTCGGCAAGGTCCTGGTTCAGGCCCAGCGCGCGCGCGATGGTACGCGTGATCTGGGCCGTCTCCATCGTGTGCGTGAGCCTGGTGCGGTAGTAGTCACCCTCATGATTGACGAAGACCTGGGTCTTGTACTCGAGGCGGCGGAAGGCGGTCGAATGAATTATGCGATCGCGATCGCGCTGAAAGACTAGCCGGAATGCATGCTCGGGCTCCGGATACTGTCGTCCCTTGCTCTCCGAGGAGAACACCGCGTAAGAGGCAAGGCTGGCGCGCTCCTGCTGCTCGAAATAGGCACGGTCGTGCATCGGCCGCCCCGGGGTCTACGGAACGGTCGTAGTGGTCGTTGACGACGTTACGGTGGTGCTGGTAGTCGTCGAGGTCTCCAGCGTGGTCGTCGTAGTAGTGGTCGGCCTCTCGGCGGGC
>PIVZ01000422.1 GCA_003354045.1 bacterium | reverse complement strand
CACAGCGGGGATGCGTTGACTATGTCAGTGCGGATGGGGGTTCGAAAGGGCCGCGAGGGTATGGCCATGCGGAACCGGATTGGCTATAAGCCGAGAGTCGATGATCGAGGCATGGCGAGCTGGAAGCTTCCGGCCCGCAAGGAGGGTTATCCATGAGCAGAACGATTCGAATCGCGTTATTGGTCACAGTTCTTGTTCCTATTGTCATCGTGTTCGCAGGAACCTCGCAGGCAGGCAAGCTCAAGAAGCTGCAAGACCTGTCGGTTACTGCGACCTTGGTGGACACCGACCGGATCTCGAGTTGCGCGACGCCGGTGGGGCCCGCGTTCCCCGAGGGTAAGGTCTTCGCTATGCGGGACCTTCGCTGCGTGGTGACGGGAGTCGGGAACAATTACCCACGAGCCAGCGACGTGTCGTATCACGTTTCAATCGCGAACGCTGCGAGCTGTGTCGGGAGCGGTGGCTACTTGGGGGCTTTTACGTCGGCAACCGGCCTGCACTACGCGCCGAACCTCCCGGTTCCGCTGGTCGCCGAGATGTCCGTCAGCTTCTACCGCGCGCTACCCAGCGAGCCCACCGACGTCCAGGTTCGCTGCGAAATTAGTGGCACCTTCGAGAGAGCGCCGTAAGGGTCGTGCTGGCCGGTTAGCCCATCCGGTCCCGGACAATCACGAGCTGCCGCGCACGGCGCGCACGTGGTAGCCGGTGGCCTTGGCGGCGTTGAACACGCTGCCGAAGCCGAAGAAGACGCCCCACGCACCGGTCGGGCTGCCGGCGATGGTCGACGCCCCCCAGTAGTACCACGATGCGGTCTGGCCGAACGCTGCAGTATCCGTGTTATCCCACGCCGTGCACGGTTCCCCCTGGCTACAGACCGTGATCGCATCACGAATCGTTCGTAGCTCTTCTACCGTCGCTAGCCGCCAGTCGCAGTGCTCGGCGAAACAACCGCTTGTGGAAGTCCCGTCGGTGCTCGTCCCGCCGTTCAGCTTGTATAAGAAGTCCGAGAACGCGGTGCCCGTGGGAGCTTCCCAAGGGGACGCACCGCTCCATGTGTACGTATTGTCCACATCGTGCGGGTTGGCGTAATCCAGGCCCGATCCGACAGCCGTGTCTTTCTTCTCCCACATCAGACCCGTCTGGCCGTCCGTGATCGTTCCGTCGCCGTTGTCCACGAAAGACGCGCCGGAGAGCTTGGCTGCAATCATGTCGCAGTGCTCGGCGATATCACCCTCAATGCCACTCTCATCGCCGTTCGTCGGACAGGTCCCTTCGGCTTTGCCTTCAACCCTGTCCCATTTCTCGTCGAACTTCTGCTCGCACTTCGTGTAGTCCGCCGCCTGGGCCTTCTTCACGGCCTTCGACTCCGCCTTCAACCGGCATGCGCCGTACTTGCTCGCTTCTTTGAGCTTGCCCGCCTCACACTTGACCGCAGGGTCATCCGCCTGCACGGGCGAGGTGAAGGCCAGGAGTAGGCCCAGCGCTACTGCCGTTACCACGGAAAATAGAATCGAATGTTTCATGATTCCCCCTCTTGGTCGCGCGGCGCCGGCAGGGTTGTGGCTTGCAGGCATGGCGAAGTACTGGCGGCCTGGGGCCGCAGTCCGGCTTTTCGTGCCGCAGCATACTGGCTTGACCGAGCGTCAAGCAAGCGGCCACGCGTTGTTGAAGCTACTCAACCCCGAAGTGCATCAGTTCGACGGGGAGGCCGGTACTGCCGACGAAGCAACTGCCCGTCTCGCACGCGAAGTTGCAACCACCCACCGTGTCACCGATGCGGAGCGTTGAGGTAGGCCAGAACGCGCGTAGCTCGGCCATTGTGACGCTAATGCCGGCGAGTGCTGAACAGTTGTCGGCGGGGGCGACAGGGACACCGCTGGAACAGCTCATGCCGATGTGTGCGCGGAGCGGGCCAGCGGGGCTGGAGTCCCATATGTGAACCGCGGCGTAGGATGCTTCGAACATCGCCCCGGCGCATTGCGCCTCGGCACGCGATGGGATGGTGGCATACAACGCTAGCACGATTGCGGCGATCATGAGTTGCAGAGCTGGGCGCCTTGAAGTTTCGCTGGTGTGTAGAAACATGGTCTGTCCTCCTAAGGGGCCTTGCGCACGTCGCGGTGTCCACCGCACCAATGCCCCACCGCGGTCCACTAGCTATTGCTCGAAGCAGTACAATGCATTGTGGCCCCTACTGCAGTCATCAGTCGAAAATGCAGTCCACCGCGTGTCGCTGTACACGGAGCGGCCGGTCAGCCCGCTGCCGGCTTGGAGATCGTCCGTCCAATCCGCGCAACCGCCGACGTGCTTGGTGCCATCGGCATCGGTGCCTGTCCATACCAATGTGAATCTGAGAGCACACGTTTCGTCACGAACTATCGGGTTCGCGAGGAGTCCCGCCGTCAAGTCGCCTACACCAGTCGCCACGAGCTGGGCACAGCCGGGAGGGGAGTAGAATGCTGGCGAGCCAGGATCCAAGCGGTCCCTGGCGTCTACCAGGCTGGTGCTGAGCCACGCGACGAACGGGCCGTCGAGACCCGCATCTGACGCATGTTGATTGCATATCGAGTCGGCGCCGGCGAGGTCCCCCAGGTTAGCCCTGTAGGCCATGCCCGTTACGAACGCCGTGCATACTCCATCCGGACCGCATAGCGACCGCAAAGTCGTCGTCGTCGAGCTCGTGGTAGACGTGGTTGTGCTCGTGGTCGTTGTATCCACGATCTTGACCGCAGGCGCACACAGCTTTACCGTTTTGAACTTGCGTACCTCTCGCCGCGCGAACTGGTCGATTACCAGGAGCGAGTCCGGCGGTAGCGCCCCACCGTCGTCTGGCGCCGGGCACCTGAGTTTGTAGCAAAGGAAGTCGTCCAGGATGTCGTGGCCTTCGACTCCGGTCCCGGGGACGTTGAATTGCTTGGGGGTCTTCGCCACCGGGATACAAAACTCCTTGGCCTTGACCTTCAGCGCACAGCCCGGCTCAAAGGAAAACGGCGGATCCTGTAACGCCGTCAGATCGACCAGACCCTCGATCTGCCTGCCGTCGTCTCCCACCACCTTCACATCCTTGATCTTGTAGCACTTGAGGTGGTCGAGGAGTTGCTGCGCGTCGCCAGCCGTGGGAGCGAAGAGAACAGCCACGGCTGCGAAGCTTGCAAGACCGGCCGGCAGCGAAGCCCTGAGTTGTCGCTCCGCTGCCGCGAACAATGAAAGATCTCTCATGACTGCACCCTCCCGATCGCCCGTAGACACAAAGTATATGACCACCGCTCGGGCCTCTCCAGAAGGCCGTTGGTGAGGTAGGAGAGGAAGGAGGCGGTCCCGCACCGACTCTACAAGAAAGACAGCCCGTGAGGCAAAGGCCTATGGGTCCGCGCATGGGTCCGCGCCTATGGGTCCGAGGGATCGCACGTGCAGCGTCGGTTTTCGCCTGGAGCGTACGCGAACGCATCGCGATCTGTTCAGGAGGTGGCCACGCCCCATCTTCGTCGAGTCACGTCCGCCCCCCGCGTTTGTAGGCGCATTGACAAACTGCGACCAACAGTAGAATGTTGCCGGGGCGTGTGGTGTGAGGGTCGCGACTGCGCGAGAGCGAGTGCGGGGCCTGTCCGAGATACCGGGGAGGAAACTCAAAATGAAGATCCATTCGCGCGTAACGCGCCTTGCCGTCGCTTCGGCCCTCGTGGTGGGCCTTGTGGGTGGCATCGCCTTGCCCGCGGCGAATGCCGCGACCTGTGCCGCTTTTCCAGAGTGTGCGCAGACGACAGATTTTCCGCTCGTAGTAGGGATGGCACACTACTGGCGATTCAACGGCGCCGGGTGCGGTGTCGGTTGTAGCGTCCAGGTCAATAATGCCGATGGTTGTAATCCCGCTGGAAGCTGGCTGATCGCGGTCTTTAACTCCACTACGAACAACGCTACACATTCGTGTGTGTTCAATTGTGGTACCCGCGGCACCTGCACGGCCCGCGGGGGTGACGGACTGCCCGTCGAGCTCCTACACTTCGGCGTGGAGTGAAGATCGGCCAGGCGGCGAGGACGGCGCGAGAGCGAAGTCGCTCGACTCGGCGTCTCCGACCGCGCCTGCCCAAGAATCCAGTCGCGAAAGCCGTTTCAAAACGGCGATCGAGTGCAGCTCGTAGAGATTTCGAGCTGTAGCTCCGTAGCACCGTTGGCAGCGCCGAGCTCGGCCGCGCCCGGGACGTAGCGTCCCTTGACGACGATCTTCCAAAAGCCCTTGGTCGCACTGCGGTCGATCACGCGTGCTCGGCGTACGCCGCCGCGCTCGCCTTCCCACTTGAAGCGGCCCTTCTCCGGTCGCGAGCGGCTCCAGCCCGGATCATCGCGAGGTACCCGTGCGTGAACGGCCGCGGGCGAGGCAGTCAAGACGGCCGCGAAGCCGTCGCGAGGATCGAGGCCGCCAAAATCACCGCCGGGGTCCTCGAGACGCGCACGCAGGGAGAAGCGACGTTCCATCGATACCAGGCGCGTCCGTGCAAGCGGTAACGACGCGCAGGAAGGCCGGCCCGAGCGGAGCTCGTAAAGAGACGCTGTGTACGTCGAGGCCGGTACTGGATCGCCGGGCACGGGAAGGGCGACGACTTCGAAGGCAAGAGAACCCAGACCATCGGGAACGACCTCCGCCGCCAGCGGGACTTCC
>PIVZ01000421.1 GCA_003354045.1 bacterium | reverse complement strand
AGTGAGTGCGAGACCGATCACCCGCTCGCAGTACCCGTTCTGCCACGGAGATCCGCTAGCCGTCACGACCTCATGCAGTCCCAGCCCTTCTACTCGCGATTGAAATGCTCTTCCGTAGATCCCATCCCCGTCACGGAACAGGAATCGAACGTTCGTCTCCCAAGGCAGCGCCTCAGCAACTTGTTGGGCCGCCCACTCGGCAGTCGGGTTCGCAGTCACGTTGATGTGGAGAATTCGGCGACGGCTGTGATCGAGGACGACGCAAACGTAGAGCAACGAGAACCGGATCGTCGGCACCACCGCAAAGTCGATCGCAATCGACTCGTGAAGGTGATTGTGGACGAAGGTGCGCCCAGAACATGCGGTCACGCCAAGACAGGCGGACCCGTCGGCGGCCGCGACACGCTGTCGCAGCCCTTTAGGGACAATCCGAAACCTCGGGGTCGAGTGCGAGGACGCGTTTGAGGACGTACTTGCAGGTAGCCACCGAGAGACCATTCAAGGCCATCACCGACTGCAGCTTCAGCTTTCCTTTCCCACTGTCGGCCTTCGCTTTCCCCGACGCTATTTCGTTGGTACCGGGTCCCAGACTGTCGCTCGTGCCACACAGGACTGTCGAGGCCATTCCTTTCTCGGTCTTATCGGGATCTTCCATGACAAACCCCCGCCAATAAGCGGACATTTCGATGACTCGCATGTTCAGTGACAGTCCCGACTGAGTGATTTCCACGGTAATTGGCGTCTTGGCAATCACATCCTTACCCACCGAATGCGTGTACGCCTTGCACTGTAGGGTCCCTTCCCACGTTCCGGTCAGATCTAGCGCTTCGGCCTGCGACACGAGCGCCAGGCTCGCGACCGCTATGGTGACGATAGTCGCTGCAAATCTCATGGCATTTCTCCTTGGGTTGCATTGTAGGGTTGGAGGAAGCATCGCCGGAGGTGACAGGAATGCTCCTTCGAGTGTCTCTGGTTCACGAAACCCCTCTTCCGGTCGCGGCGCCGCTTGCCGATTAACCGGTCCGATCACCGTCGCGGGAGCGACGCGTCTGTCAGCCTATTATCAGTTCGGCATCGGCAGGGCTAGGGGGAAGCAAGGACCGGGGTCGTCCGAGACGACACAGCGGCTTGGACTGAGTCGGCCACCGTGAAAATGTGCCCGCATGAGCGATGAAATGCTAAAAACCGACAACCTGCGGCTCGAGCTCGAAGGCACGACGGCGTTGCTTACACTCACTCGCCCTGCGCGCCTCAATGCTCTGTCGGCGGGCTTGGTGGAAGATCTCCATGCCGCCCTCGACTGCGTCGGCGCGAGCAGGGATGCGCGCGTCGTCATCTTGACGGGCGAGGGGCGCGGGTTTTGCGCGGGGCTGGATCTGCGTGAGCCGTGGCCGGCGACTGACGGTCTGGACTCGGTGCGCGGCGGGATGGCCATGCAGGAGCGCATTGCCGCGTTGATGCCCAAGATGCGCGAGATCAGGCAGCCGCTGATTGCCGCTGTAAACGGGGCGGCAACCGGCGGTGGGCTGGGGCTGGCGCTGGCCTGCGACGTCCGCTACGGCTCGCCGGCGGCGCGCTTCAGCGTGGCCTTCGTCACGCTCGGGGTCTCGGGCTGCGACGTGGGTGTCTCCTACCTGCTGCCGCGCTTGATCGGCACGGGGCAGGCCGCCGAGCTGAGCCTTACCGGCCGTATCGTCGATGCTGACGAGGCTTTGCGCGTCGGCCTTGTCAATCGAGTTGTCCCAGCCGACGAGTTGCTCGATGCAAGCCGCAAGCTCGCTGCGGAGATCGCCGAGAATACAGTCTACGCCGTGGAGATGACCAAGCAGGTGCTCGACCGCAACGTGGATGCCACCTCCTTGCGTGCGGCCATCGAGTTGGAGAACCGCACGCAGGTGCTCGGCACGCATACCGAGGATGCGCGCGCGTTGTTCGCACGCTGGGCCGAGAAGGGCAAAGGTTAGCCGGCACTGCACCGGCAGAGCCTCGGGGTTACGGCGAGCATGGGGCCCTGTCGGGCAAAGCCGAGAAACTGGATAAAGTGACAAGAACCGAGGCTTCAGAGAAAACGGCTCAACAACCTGGCGCCGACGAGCTGCTCGGCCGGATGACTCTCGACGAGAAGGTCCATGAGATGTCGGGCAACATGGGAGTTCTCGGCCTCCCGGTCATGCTGGTCCGCTACAACTACCGGACCTTCGATGCGGGAGGGAGCCGGCGTCTCGGTATTCCCCCGCTTCGCTTCACGGACGGTCCGCACGGTGTCGCACTTGGCAACTCTACGTGCTTTCCCGTGGCTGCGGCGCGTGGTGCCACCTTCGATACGGACCTCGAGGAGCGAGTCGGCGAGGCCATGGGAATCGAGGCTCGGGTGCAAGGCGCGAACCTCTTCGGCGGGGTCTGCATCAACGTGCTGCGCCATCCGGGCTGGGGGCGCGCGCAAGAGACTTACGGCGAAGACCCGCATCACCTCGGCGCCATGGGCGTGGCTGCCGTAACGGGACTGCAACGCCACGTCATGGCCTGCATAAAGCACTTCGCCTGCAACAGCATCGAGGAGTCTCGCTTCAAGGTCGATGTGCGGGTAGACGAGCGCACATTGCGGGAAGTCTACCTCCCGCACTTCAAACGCTGCGTCGATGCCGGCGCCGCTGCGGTGATGAGCGCATATAACCGGGTAAACGGGCCTTACTGCGGACACAGCCGCAATCTCCTGCGCGAGATACTGAAGGATGAATGGGGCTTCAAGGGCTTCGTGGTCTCCGACTTCGTCTTCGGGCTCTACTACGGCAAGGCCGGCGTAGAGGCCGGCCTCGATGTGGAGATGCCACTCACCCGTTGCTACGGACGAAAACTCCGGAGGTTGGTACAAAGCGGCGAGGCGTCCGAAGATCTGATCGACGATGCCGTCGGCCGCATACTCAGGCAGAAGGATCGCTTCGCGGGAATCGGCCAGACGGCCGGCAAAGCTGACTTGAAACCCGCCTGCCCCGAACACGGTGCGCTCGCACGGGAGGCCGCCGGCAAAGCGATCGTCCTGCTGAAAAACGAAAGCGACACCCTTCCGCTCAGCCGCGAGCGGATCAAGAAGATCGCCGTTCTCGGGCCGCTGGCCGACAAACCGAACATAGGCGACAAGGGCAGCAGCCAGGTGCGCCCGCCCTACGTGGTCACACCGCTCGAAGGCATTCGCAAGGCGGCAACGGGCGCTATCGAGGTCGTCTACGATGATGGCGGCAACCCCGCCCGTGCAGCCGACCTGGCACGCGAGGCCGACGTGGCAATAATCGTCGTGGGCCTGACGGCGAAAGAAGAAGGAGAGTATTTCCCCTTCCCGCCAATGGGCGGCGATCGTACGAACCTGGATCTTCCCGCCGCGCACGAAGACCTGATTCGTCGGGTCGCCGAGGCCAGCGACAGGTGCGTCGTCATCCTGGAAGGCGGAAGCGCCATCACCATGGGCGCGTGGAAGGATCGTGTCCCGGCCATCCTGATGGCGTGGTATCCAGGGATGGAGGGAGGACACGCAATCGCGGAGATTCTCTTTGGCAACATCAACCCGAGCGGCAAGCTGCCCATGACCTTCCCGAAGACCACAGAGCAGTTAGTCGATTTCGACAAGCGGGCGGCACAGGTGACATATGGATATCACCACGGCTACCGCCACTTCGACGTCGAGAAGCTCGAGCCCGAGTTCCCGTTCGGATTCGGGCTCTCTTACACGCGCTACGGCTACGACAACCTCCGCTTGGACGAGGACCGCGTGGGACCGCAAGACCGCATTCGCGCCGGGGTAGAGGTTACGAACACCGGGACAGTGGCCGGTGAAGAGGTGGTACAGCTCTACGTCGGCTGCCGGGGCTCGGAGGTAGAGCGCCCCGTAAAGGAACTGAAGGGATTCACGCGCGTAGCGCTCGAACCTGGCGAGACCAAGACCGTCGGGCTCGAGATCGACGTGACCGATCTGGCATTCTACGATGTTGGAGCGAAAACATGGCGCGTGGAGACAACGGACTACACGGTGCTCGTCGGCGGCTCATCGTGCACGCGCGACCTTCTTGACGCCTCTTTTGCCGTCTCGCAAGACTGACACATGATCAAGCGTAGTAGGGAAATCTCGCACTGGGACGTGGAAACCGACGTTCTCGTCATCGGGCTCGGCTGCGCAGGTGCGGCTGTTGCCATAGAGGCCACGCGCGCGGGCGCCGAGGTCGTTGTTCTCGAACGCGCCGGCGGCGGGGGCGGGACGTCGGCAAACTCGGGTGGGGTCATCTACGCGGGCGGCGGCACTTCGCTGCAAAAAGCCTGCGGCTTCGAGGACACGCCCGACGAGATGTTCAAGTACTTGATGGCCTCCTCCGGCGAGCGCCCCGACGAGGCCAAGATTCGCTTGTATTGCGAACACAGTGTCGAGCACTACAACTGGTTCGTTGAATTGGGCGTCCCTTTCAAGCCGGTGTTCTATCCTCATTGCAGCGGCGAGCCGCCCACCACGGACGGCCTGGTCTATTCGGGCAGCGAGAAGGCCTACCCGTTCAACGAGATCGCCCGGCCTGCTCCGCGCGGACACGTGCCTGAAGTCGAAGGCGCGGCCGGCGGCTTGTTGATGCAACACATGGTGGCGGCGGTAGAAAGCAGCCCGGCGACGATCATGACCGACAC
>PIVZ01000998.1 GCA_003354045.1 bacterium | reverse complement strand
ATCTTGTCGATCTCGCCGGTCTCGGAGTGGCCGACGACGATTCCCGGTCTATACACCCGCCACGGAACCTTACAGTCGCCCCGAACGATGGCCTCGGAGTCGTGCTTGGTTCGGAAGTACGGTTCCTCCAACCCCTCGGCCTCTTCGAACATGTCCTCGCGGAACACGCCCACATAGCGCCCGGCGGCAGCTATCGAGCTCACGTGATGGAAGCGTCGCGCCTCCACGGCTTGGGCCAGCTCAACGGCACGGCGGGTACCTTCGACGTTGGCCACCGCTAGGGCCTCGTCATCGGCGGTCATGTCGTAGAGCGCCGCAACGTGGAAGAAATGGTCTATCCGGCCGCGCAGCTCGGCGATCTTCTCATCGTCGAGCCCGAGCGCCGGCGCCGAGATGTCGCCGCAGACGGCGACCACCCGGTCCACGGCCGCTCCCCAGCCGCTACGGCGCTCCTCGAGCTTCTCGAGCGACGATTCGCGCACCAAGACAAAGACGGTTTCATCGCGCGCGAGCAGCAGGGGAACCAGGTGCCTTCCTATGAAGCCCGTCGCGCCGGTTACGAAATAGGCCATGACAAGTCCTCCGAGAGATGGGTGAGCTGTGCTTTACCACAGCCTGGGCCTGCGCGATAGAGTTGCGCTCGCTTTCGATCAGACTCCGGTGAGTCCCCGCCCAGGTGGGTAGCCACACGGCCCGGTGCAGCGATGACCGGGCGTCACCCAGGCGTCCGCGATCCTTTTTTTGCTGAGATCGTGCCCGTGTTAGGGTTGGCCGGTACTGCGATGGGAGCTCTTCCGGGCCTTCACCGCAACGCAGGTAGTGATCGAAATGGCCGCCCGCAACGATGCCGCAACCCGCGCCCTGAACTCGGCGCCGATGGCTCGGCCGAGCACCGGCGACTCGGCCGAACGCGAGGAATCTTCGTTTCCGAGCCTGATAATCCGTGCCGACCGTCTCGAGCCGAAGGGAGCCTTTGCCGAAGCTCAGGCCCTCTACCTCGACCCCGATCCCGAGCTGACTACCGGACTGGCATCGCGGCTGCGAGCCAAGGAAACCGGCGTCGTCGCCCATTTCTATATGGATCCCGAGCTGCAGGGCGTGCTCACCGGCTGCGACTGGCCGCACATACACATCTCCGACTCGTTAGCCA
>PIVZ01000420.1 GCA_003354045.1 bacterium | reverse complement strand
GGCATCTTCTGACGGATACTCGACAGCGGCCGGTTTCTCGAGGTGTTCCCTCGGCCCGTCCGGCGTGGTATTGCTCGCGATGCTCTGACTCTAGCCTTCCACTTGGAGGAGCACGCGATGGCCGGACATTGGTTTGAGACTCCCTGGCGTCGGTTCGCGTTTCGGTTTCGCTTCGCGGCGCTCGCCTGGGTCTTGCTCCTGCTCGGAGGCTGGGCCTGCGAGGCAAGCGCGTCCTGCAACGTGATCCCGGGAACTGTTGCCGTCTTTCGCGGGGCGCTCGGCGCCACTAACCGACCCTTTGCCCGCCCCGGGGAGTTCGTGGAGATTGCGGTGCGGCCCACGGTGTGCGATGCGGCCTCACCGGGATTCTCGCCCACGGCCGAGGAGCACGTGGTAACCGTGCTCTTTACGCCTCCGAACGGGCCCGCCAACGCGGTCGTGTTGGCGCCGGACTGTGCCAGCATGGCAGCGGAGCTGACGGCCTGCGAGGAGCAACTCGACGGTGGCGCTTCGGACTGCCGAATCTTCACTCCTGGGGAGGAGCTGCTGCTCAAGGAGATCGCGATCGGCGAGGCAACCGAGCGGCGCCTGCTCTTTCGCTTTCCGGATACGGACGACCTGGTAGGCGACGAGAGCGACGACCGCACCTACGCGGGTCCGGCGACGATTGCGGTGACGGCAGTGGGGTCGTCCCTACCTTGCGGTCTGGCGACTGCGCGGTGTGCGGACTCGGCAGGGCTGATCGCCTGTGTGGATGAGCTGTACGAGACCAACGGCAGCTGTCGCACGGAGCCCGCAAAGATCGGCGGGGGATTTCCGCATTTCGTCGCTCTACCACCTGCGAACGACTATCAGGCGCTGTGCACCGAGCCGGCCGAGCCGGAGGGTCCGTGTCGCGGGACGGCGGACGAGATCCGCTTCACGTTGGACACGCAAGGAAACATCCTGGTTCCGATGGACTGGCGGGGCGTGCTGGTGCGCAACTCTGACGTTCCCGTACCGCGACTGCTACGGGGAGACACGAGCCTGGCGGCTTTCCCCGGGCTGCCGGTGCCGTTGGTGCTGCCGGGCAACTCCTTCGTGACCTCGCTCGCTCCCACGGGTCGCCGTCTGCCGCCCATCTTCGAGCCGCTCTCGGATCCGGATGCGGTCGACCAGATGGTGCTGTTCGGTTCGGCGGACGCGCCCGAGACGGTGCTCAGGATAGCACGGCGGAGCTCGGAGTTTCTGGAGTGCGCGGGCGGTGAGAACGCCGGCCTGCCCTGTAACGAGGAAGCGGACTGCCCGGACGGCGCCTGCGCTGGGACCACATGCTTCGTGGACGGTGTGAGCACCACGACGCCCTGCTCCAGCGATGCGGATTGCCCCGCCGGGGAGTGCGGGCCGGCGCTGTTCGATTTCGGCGCGTTGTTTGCGGACGGCGGCGTCGGGCCGATCGTGATTCCCGAGGCCAAGTACACGCTGGTGGCGCAGGATCCGGTGCCGCTGGACGGGCTGGTCGCATCCGACAGCCTGTTCGCCTTCGTCCTCAGCGAGGCCATTCAGGACGAAGACCTCAACGCCGACGGTGATGTCACCGATCCCGTCGTCACCTTGCGCGATCGGATCACCGGCCGGTCCCAGACCATAGGTGAAAGCGATTCGGGAGGGCGGGCCGTCACACGGGTGCGCCAGGCGCCCTTCAGCTTCCCCGCGGTGGTTGCCGAGGAGGATGTCGTGGCTTTCCTGGAGTCGGAGCCCTTCCAGTTCGGGTGGGATCTCAACTCGAACGGGAACGTCTTTGACTCCGTCCTCCGGGTTTACTCGTTGGACCCGACCGGCGCGGTGGAGGTCACCGATCCCGATTTCCCGCCGACGGCGGATGCGGAGCTGCTGGTAAACGAGCGCAGTGTGGCGCTCAGCGGCGGCCAGGTCTTCTTCAGGACTCCGGAGGCGGTGCAGGCGCTCCAGACGACGACCCGGGTCAGCATGGCCTACGACAATGCCCAGAGTAACTACTACGACTGGCGCGACTCGATGTCGGCAAACGGAAGGTTCGTGGCGTTCGACAGCCAATCGGACAACCTGGTTCCCGACGACGCCAATTCCTATTGGCCATGTCACGGCACTTTCAGTCACGACGTCTTCGTCCGCGACCGGGACCTCGACGGGAACGGTGTCTACGACGAGGACGCGCCCGGAGCGACAACGACCGTGCTGGTCAGCGTGAATGGCGATGGCGAGCAGGGGAATCGTGCCAGCATGTATCTGAGCATGTCCCCGGACGGGCGCTTCGTCGCTTTCACGAGTTGGTCGCAGAATCTCGTGGAGGGAGACACCAACCTGTGCCCGGATTCCGATCCGAACGCCGCTAATTGCAGCCGCTACTGTACGGGGCCCGACTGTTACCCCGACTGCTGCATGGACCCTGCCCCCGGCTCGTGTCAGGACGTCTTCATCCACGATCGAGACCTCGACGAGGACGGCATATTCGACGAGGTGGGCGAGAACCCTCCCGCGATCAAGACCGTCCGGGTGAGCGTGAACGAGCTCGGCGAGGAGGGCAACGATTTCAGCACCAACCCCACAATCTCCGAGACCGGCCGCTTCGTCATCTTCGCGAGCGGCGCAACCAACCTCGACGTCGACCAGGACGTGGGTGACTACGTCGAGGGAACGACGAACGTGTTCGTCCACGACCGCGATGCGGATGAGGACGGCATATTCGATGAGGTGGGCGAGAACCCTCCCGCAATCAAGACCGTCAGGGTCAGCGTGAACTCGGCCGGCGTCGGGGGAAACGACCACAGCAGCGGGTGCCTGCAAGGCGACGGGAGAGACAGCTATCCCTCTTACGGCTACGATGCCTCCTGGGGCCCCTTGGGCGTTTCGCGGGACGGCCGCTTCGCGATCTTCGACAGCATGGCTTCGAATCTGTCGGAGCCGGACGATCCCGACACGAACGGCGACGACACGATCGGCACGCTCGACGGCATGGACGTCTTCATCCACGATCGTGATGCGGACGAAGACGGCGTTTTAGATGACGGCGAGATCAGGACCCGCCGGGTCAGCCTCACCCCGGACGGCGAGCAGGCAAACGACTGGAGCGGGCGAAGCGGACACGTGACGATCACGCCCGACGGTAGCAAGGTGGGCTTCCATAGCTACGCCTCCGACCTGGTGGCGGGAGACACGAACGGGCGGACAACCGACGCCTTCGTGCACGATGTGGAGACGGGAGAGACCCGCCGTGTGAGTGTGGGCTCGGACGGAACCCAGAGCGACGGCCTGAGCTTCGCCCCCTGGCTCTCCCCGGACGGACGCTTCGCCGTTTTCGACAGCGCAGCCTCGGCTCTGGTGGATGACGATACAAACAGGTGCGCGAGTCCGTATTTCCTCTTCCCCAACTCGATGTTCAGCGACAAGGACGGCGCGTGCATGGATGTCTTCATGCACGACCTCCTCACGAATCACGTCATGAGGGTGAGCCTGAGTGCCGGCGGCGAAGAAGCGGAAGACGGCATAAGCCTGCGGCGCAACGTCTCGGCGGTCGGACGGCAGGTGAGCTTCCGGAGTTTCGCCTCCAACCTCGTGCCCGACGACACCCAGTGGTGCGGCTGGAAGAGACTCGACGACAGCGCCGGAAGCTGCTCGGATGTCTTCGTGCGCGGCCCGGACACATCCGACTCGAGCGCGGACATCACCGGGGACGGAGACCTCTGGGATACGGTGCTTCAGGTCCTCGACGCGACATCGGGCCTCGTGACTCCCCTGTGTCCGGCCGGCGCCGTTGCCGTGGCCGAAGGCCGGGCGGCCTTTCTGCGTCCGGAGTCGGCCGGCAATGCGGCGGGCTGTCCTGCCGGCTCGGGTCCGGAGGGCCTGGATCTGAACGGCGACTTGGACGCGGACGATGCCGTGGTTCACTTCTGGTCGTCGACGAACGGCGTTCAGAACCTGCACTGTGCGGCGACGCAGCTCGCTCTTTCGGCCACCCACGTCGCGGCACTGGTCTCCGAGGCGGACCAGGGCGACGGGTCTCTGAACGGTGACGCGGACACGGACGATCTCGTGGTGCGAGTGCTCAACCTGGACGATCTCCCGGTGGCTTCGTGTGACGACTGGACGACGGTGAGTCGCCAAGGCGCGGGTCAGGCAGCAGACGTAGTAGGCATCTCCGGGGCCGTCGTCGCGTTCCTCACGCCGGAAGGTGCGCATGGAGAGGACCTGAACGGAGACTGGGACACGGACGACCGCGTCCTGCAGCTGTACGACGCGAGCACGGATACGCTTATGCCGGAACTCGACCAGGCGGCCGAGGAGTTCGTCCTGGGAAGCAACATCGTCGCCTTCCGCACCCGCGAAGCAGCCCAGGGGGCGAACCTGAACTGCGATGAGGACACTGACGACGATGTCTTGCAGATCTACGACCTCGTCGGCGGAGAACTCGTCAACACCGGCCAGGCGGTGACCCCCTGCAGGCTGGAGGCGTGTGATCCCCGAATTCCTTATACGGTCGGGCTGGACACTGTCACTTTCCTGACCCTGGAGTCGGATCAGGGAGCCACGGACCTCAACGGCGACGACGATGCGGAAGACCTGATCCTTCAGACCTTCAACCTCCGTAAGGCCCAGGTGACGGCCCGTAGAAGGACGGCGGCACGAGAAGACAACGCCGCCAGGAGGTTG
>PIVZ01000997.1 GCA_003354045.1 bacterium | reverse complement strand
CAGCACCCCGACGAGCATGGCGAACCCTCCCACGCGGCAACAACGCTCGGGCTTATCGTGTGCCGTGGAGGTATTCGTTCAGATACTCGATGGTCGCCTGCTGGTCGGCGCATTCACCGGCGAGAATGTCGCCGGCGGAGATCATGCCGTAAAGCGTACCGGCCTCGACGACGGGCAGGTGGCGAATGCGTTTCTCCGTCATGACCGTCTTGCACTCGGTCAGGCGCGTGTCGCGGTGGCAGCACGCCATCGGCGAGGTCATCACATCGCCGACTTTCGTAGCGGATACGTCGGCGCCGGCCGCCACGATCCGGATGAGCACGTCCCGCTCGGTGAAAATACCGACGACGCGCTCGCCCTCGGTTACCACGAGGGCACCGATGCGGCGTTCGTTCATTAGCTTGGCGGCGTCGAGCACGCTAGTGGCCCGATCGACCGTCGCTACATCTGAGCCCTTCTTGTCGAGAATGGTCTGGGCATTAGGCATGTGCAATGACCTCCTTGAGCAACAGTGCCCGTAACGCCCGCCTGAGCCGCGGTTGCGGCTTCGGGCTTCGGGGCAGCCGATCCTACGTACGGGGCCATTGTGCGGAAAGAGGGGGCATCGGGCAAGCAGGATTCATAGACGGCGGTTTTCGGCGGAAATCGGGGTGACCGTCTCATCGTCCTTTCATGTTCGTGTCGTATGCTTCCCTCCAGAGTGGGCAATCGGATGCCCGCTCGGCGCGGTTCACGACATTCTTTCGAAGCAAGGAGCTTGGTCAATGAAATCCTGGATGATGCTCGCGGTGGTCGGCACATGTGGTCTCTGCCTCGCGGCTACAAGTCGAGTCGAAGAGGAGGATCAGGTCACCCTCGATCAGGTCCCGGCGGCCGTGAAGACGACCATTTTGAAGGAGGCAGGCGGGGCCGAGATCACCGAGATCGAACGCGAGGCGGAGCACGGCAAGACGGTCTTCGAGGCCGAGTTCATGCTGGGTGGCAGGGAGGTGGAGATCCTGGTGGCTGCCGACGGCACCCTGCTTGGAAAAGAAGTGGGGGACGCGGACGACGAGGATGAGGATGATGAGGAAGAGGGCATCCCGGTGGGCCAGGTTCCGGGCCCGGCGCTAGAGACGCTGCAGCAGCTCGCCGGTGGGGCGAAGCTCGTCAA
>PIVZ01000996.1 GCA_003354045.1 bacterium | reverse complement strand
AGATACCCCCCGGAGGCTGTTCGGTCTCGAGGGGGCAGCGCTGCTCTCGCCCACGGCATCGGCAGACGGCAGTCGGCTGGCATTCGGCCGCACGGAGACCCTGCGGCGCATCCAACTTCTTGAGCTGGCACAAGAGGGGCAAGGACCCGACCTCCGACGGGTGTCGACGGAGGACTGGCCGGCTGGTTTCCCTGTTTGGGGTCGCAACGGGCAGAAGATCTTCTTCACGACAGAGCGGAATGAAGTCGAGACCCACATCTACGTACGGGAGCCGGAGGCGAGTCGCGAGGAACCATTCATGACGGCGCCGGATAGGAGCTTCCCACAGTGTCTGACGCCGGACGGGTCGCATCTTCTCTACTGGCAGGGGTACGACCTCATGTCGATCCCGGTCACGGGAGGGCGCGCGCGACGACTGGACCGAATGGACTGGAAGCGCGTGGCCCCATATCCGGGGCCGCTCGTTCGCTGCAGCGTCGAGCCTGCCTCGAGGTGTGTAGTCGGTGATGTGGTTGGCAGCGAAATGATTCTGCACGAGCTTGGCGCCGACGGCAAGATCGCGTCAGAGATACTGAGAATCAGCCTGAAGCCCGGCCGCACTGAGCTTGGGTACGCCTCGTTCGATCTCTCGCCGGACGGGACGCAGGTGGTGGTCACCGAGTTCGGCGGTCGCATTCGCGTCGTGGACCTGGAGAGCGGTGAAACCCGTGAGCTGCGGCACGCGTGGTTCGGCTATCCCAGCTTCGTCACCTGGTCAAAGGACGGCGAGTGGCTCCTGCTTACAGTGAACCTGTCCGGAGAGTCAGCATCGTCCGGGTTGATCCGCTTGACTCTGGATGGCCAGATAGAGACCCTATGGCATTCGAAGGACGCGGTCGCCTATGCGCCGACAGTGTCGCCGGATGGACGCCGCGTCGCTTTCGTGTGGCAGAAGTACGAGTTCGACGTCTGGATGATCGAGGACTTCTGATCCGAGTGAGGCGAGGTGATGGCTCGCATGATGCCTGCTTGACGGCCTCCGGCGGGCCGATCCACATGTTCGGGCCGCGCAACGGCCTGGTCGGAATCATGATCCACCTGCCGGGGATTCGAGTCCCTGATCGAGCACCAGGCCATACAGCGCCATGCAGCGTCGCAGCGCTCAGGAAAGAGG
>PIVZ01000419.1 GCA_003354045.1 bacterium | reverse complement strand
CCGCCCGCCTTGCGCGCGCACCTGCGCGCCGACGCTCTGGTCGAGCAGCTCGCCCACGGTCTCGTAGCCGCGCCACACCTCGGGCGTGTGGATTACCTCCACGAAGCCGGCCACGTCCTCGTCGCTGTCCATGCTGCGCGTGGGCAGGCGTCCCGTCGGCGTCTGCGTGCCCTCGACGACGAGGGTCGGAAGCTCGACGTCGGCGCCTGCCGCCGCCGCGCGGTCTTCACCTTCGGCGGCCAGGGCGTTCGGGATCGAGCCGACGCCGGCAAGAACGGCAGCGGCGAGTGCGGCACGAGCGAGCCTGGGCGCGGCGGGGATGACCGCCTCACGCCAACTGTGGCCTACAGCGGAAACCGTTACCGCCGGCCCGGGAGCGCGACATCCGTGGCCGCAGTTTCGAGAGACAAGGAGAGGGCGCTTCAAAGTGGGCGCAAGGTAGGGACGGCCCCCAATACAGTCAACCTGCTCGGCGCCGGTGCCGCTTTGACAGCTTGGCGGTGCGATATAAAAGGCGTGGCCGTGAGCGCGAGCGAACCCACCGGGGTCTCCATACTCGGATCCACCGGCTCCATCGGCACCACCAGCCTCGAGCTCATCGCACGCTTCCCCGACCGCTTTCAAACCGTTGCGCTGGCGGCAGGCAGCCGCGTGCGCGAGCTGCGCGAGCAGATCGACCGCTTTCGGCCCGAGCTGGTCTCGGTAAGCGACGCAGACGACGCGCGCGAGCTTGCCAGCTCGCTGGGCGGCGACGGGCCCCGCGTGCTCCACGGCCACGATGGCCTGCTTGCTGTGGCCACCGCGGCGGGCAGCGACATCCTGGTCTCCGCGCTGGTGGGGGCCGTCGGCTTGGAGCCTACCCTGGCTGCCATCGATGCCGGCATCGACGTCGGCCTGGCCAACAAGGAGGTAATGGTGGTGGCCGGCGAGCTCGTCCGCCGCCGCGCCACCGAGTCCGGCGTGCGCGTGCTTCCCGTGGACAGCGAGCACAACGCCATCTTCCAGGCTCTGCAGGGACGAGAGAGTAGCCACGTCGCCGAGATCGTCCTCACGGCATCAGGTGGCCCTTTCCGCGAGCTATCGGCATCCGAGCTCGAGCTAGTCACGCGCGAGGAGGCCCTCGACCACCCAACCTGGGACATGGGCGAGAAGATCACCATCGATTCGGCCACCCTCATGAACAAAGGCCTGGAGGTGATCGAAGCCCGTTGGCTCTTCGACTTCTCTCCCGACGAGATAAGCGTCATCATCCACCCGCAGAGCATCGTCCACTCGATGGTGCGCTACCGCGACGGCTCGGTGATCGCCGTCATGGCCGTCCCCGACATGACGATCCCGGTCGCCTATGTGCTCTCCTATCCCGACGTGCTCGACCTCGTCCACCTGCCCTCTCTCGACCACGCCGCCACCGGCGCGCTGACTTTCTTCGAGCCCGACCTCGAGCGCTTTCCCTGCCTCGGCCTTGCCTTCGATGCCCTACGTGCCGGCGGTACCATGCCGGCGGTCACCAACGCCGCCAACGAGGTGGCGGTGGCGCGCTTTCTCGCAAAAGAGATCTCCTTCACCGACATCGCCGCAGCGGTCGCGGCCGCCATGAAGGGCCATCGACCGAACAGCTGCGACAGCGTGGCCGAGTTGATGGCGGCCGATAGCTGGGCGCGCGAGCACGCGGCCGGCTATCCGGGCCGGTAGCAGAGGCTTTCGCGGAGGTGCCGGCCGGCAGCTATAGTTGCGCCCGTGAAGAGGCAGACCAAGGAGCCCGTCGAGGCTGAGCCGACCCGGTTTTCGGCGATAATGGCCGGACTGCGGAGCTGGCTACCGGCAATGGCCGTGGCGCTTGCCGCCCTAATGTCGGTGCGGCGCCTGGACGACTTCGACACCTGGTGGCACCTGGCTGCAGGGCGCTGGATAGTCCGCAACGGCAGCGTGCCCTCCACGGACGTTCTGTCCTTCACGGTTCCCGACCATTCGTGGACCAATCTTCAGTGGCTCTACGACGTGATTCTCTATGGCCTCTACGGTATGGGTGGCGCGGACCTTTTGGTCGTGACTGCGGCCGCCTGCTACGCGGCGGCGTTTGCCTTGTGCGCGGCCAATGTCCGCCGCTCGCTCGGACCGCTGGCCACCTGCCTGCTGGTGGTGGCGATAACCGCGGCGGCCGCCGAGCGTTTTCTGATTCGTCCCGAGATGGCCACCTTCGTGCTGCTGGCTCTCGTGGCGTGGATCGTCGATGACGCACGGGCGGGGAGCGGCCGGCGCCTGTGGCTGCTGGTGCCGCTGATGGTGTTGTGGGTCAACCTGCACGCCCTCTTCGTGCTCGGCGTGATGGTGATCGCCGCGGCCATGGCGGCTGCGGTGGCTGCCGAGCTGCCTCTGCTGCCACCGCGTTGGCGCGAGGCCTCGAAACTCGAGCCGCAGCGCCGGCGCCAGCTGCTGCTGGCCGGCGGTGCGTCAATTGCCGCCACCGTATGCAATCCCTACTTGCTCGAAGGCGTGTTCTTCCCGCTAGAGTTGTTTACCCGCATAGACGGCACGGGCACCAGCGCCTTCCAGGCCATCGGCGAGTTCAGGCCTCCGTTCTCGGGCTACTTCCCGACCTTGGCCATCGGCGCCTACCAAGCGCTCTTCGTCGTCGGCGGAGCCGTCGTGATTATTGCCGGGGTCCTCGAGGCATTTCCGGGCCGGCGCCGGCGCGAGCCTGCACGCTTCGACATTGCCGGCCTGGCCGTCTTCGTGGCGCTTGCCTACCTATCGACGCTGGCGCGCCGCAACCTCGGCATATTCGCGATCGGCGCGGCGCCTTTCCTCGCGCGCTGTCTGGCCATCATCGGCGAGCGCGCGCCGAGCGGACTTCGCGAGGCGGCGCGCAAGGCTACGACGGCGGCCACGGTGGCGATACCGGTGATCTTGATCTGCTCGGCGGCCATGATTGCGACCAGCACCTGGTACGCTCGCAGCGGCCAGGCCCACGAGTTCGGCGCCGGCGTCTTCGAGGCAAACTTCCCGATCCATGCGGCCTCGTTCATGCGTGAGCAAGAGCTACCGGGTCCGGTCTTCAACGACCTCACCGCGGGCGGCTACCTGACCTGGGCAGATCCAACCGGGGGCGGGGTGTATATCGACGGCCGCCTCGAGGTCTACGACGACGAGTTCTTCTCGCGTTACATGGGAACCCTCGGTGACTTCTCGGCGTGGCGAAGCGATGCCGAGAAGTTCGGCATCCAGTCGGTGCTGCTGTTCCATCGCTGGGGCAATCGTCACGGCTTGATCCGGCTTCTCGCGAAGAGCCAGGAGTGGTCGCTGGTCTATTACGACGAGGTGGCCGTGATCTTCGTCCGCCGGGCCGGTAACGAGGAAACGGTGGGCGCGGCGGCGGCGGCGTTTGCCGTCTGGGACGCGAAGACCGCAGAGCGACTGAAGTCACCTCCGCGCGCTTTCGGCTGGGCGGTGGAGCGTTACACCGCGCTTCACACCTACGCCTCTCTGCTGGCCACCCTCGGCAATACCCCCAAGGCGCTCGAGATGTACGAGCGCGCTCTCGAAGTAGGCCTGCCGCCGGCCACCGAGGTGACGACGCGCATGCGCGTGGCCCGCTACCTGGCCTACAGTGGGCAGCTGAGCCAGGCCCGTATGCATCTCGGGCGGGCGCGTAAGCTCGACCCCGCCAACGCGAACGTCGCCGATATGCTGCGCCGTCTGGACCAGACCCGTTAGCCCGCGCCAGTCCACGCCTCGATCTCGGCCTGAATCTCCTCACCTGGCTCAGCCCGGGGTTTTTTGACGGGCAGCTAATCCGTACGGGTCAGCGCGGACCGTCGGGTGCGACGGCCACCGCCGCCAGAGAAAGGCCGAAGGGTAGACCGAGCGTCACGGCGACCGCTGCCTCTGCGCGGTAGAGGCCGAGCAGCAGATCGTTGAGCGGCTTGGGCACGATGCCGAGATCGGCAGTGTCGGATTCGCTGCCGGTAATCTTGCGCAGGCCGCGCATCATCGCCGCCGGGGCGAAGATCGAACAACTCGCCCAGCCGAAGTACTCGAGATCGAGTCCGCTCGCGGTGAGCAGTCGCCTCAGCGAGCGCCTGGTGTAGCGGCGCCGGTGCTCGAGGATCTCGTCGTGGCGGCTCCACATGGACGGCCAGGCCGGCACGTGTATGGCGAGCGCGCCGCCTGGCGAGAGCGTCCTGGCCAGCTCGCCTACCAGACCGGCGTCGTTTTCGACGTGCTCGATGATGTCGAACGCGAGGATGAGGTCGAAGCTGCCGGCCGCGAAAGGCAGTTCCGCAGCGTTGGCGGCCACCGCGTCGCCTACACCGCGCGAGCGGGCGAAGGCGAGTGCCTCCACGCTGCGGTCGGCTGCGCACAGGGTGCCGTGGCGCCCGAAGTCCACGGCCACGGCGCCGGTGCCGCAGCCGACGTCGAGAATGCGCAGGCCGCGGTTCTCGAGCCTGTCGGCGAGCAGCCTGCGAAAGAGCAGACGTTTGCCGGCGAACCACCAGTTGGTGGTCTCGACCTCGTACATCTCCTGAAGCTCACGCAGTTGCACGTCGGGACCGGCCCGCACGGTTCACCACACGATCCGCTGTGACACGTCGACCGGTGTTTGCCAACGGGCTGCTGCTAGAAGCTAACTTTTTCCCGGCGAGGCTGCTACCCTGCCGCCACCGCCAGCCGGTGTTGCT
>PIVZ01000995.1 GCA_003354045.1 bacterium | reverse complement strand
CCATGCGAGCAATCGCTCTCTGTAGCATTTCAAGGTGCCGGATGCGGTCGTCGTCGAACGCTTCACTCATTGTCTCTGTCGCTGCTCCTTATACCTCGTAAGAAGTCTATCCGGATCGACTTCGCACGGCCAACCATTCGGAGCGATGTTGGAAACTGCCCTGCCCATTCTCATCGCGGACAGGCAAAATAGGAACGAGTTCTCGACACATCCACCGAGGGACTGGATGAGGAAGCGGGACCGGGCTCGACGGCTCGGGCGGCGCCTCGACTGCTAACTGCATCCCGCGGCCCCGCCGGACGCCGGGTCCGAGCCTTCCTCCAACACGACAATCAACCAACGATTCCGGTGCGGATGGGGATCCTGGGAGGGGCTGGTCCCAAACGCATCGTCCTTCCATCCTGGTCTGCAAGAATCGTCAATGGAGATGGAAGAAGTCGCCGGACAGGCAGTGGGGGGCCGTTCTCCGGCACGGCAACCGCTCTGCTCTGTCTCTACGTCACGCAGAACGGTGTAGTGGGTTCCACACCTCTCGCTGCTCAGCCCACGCCCCGCATCGAGAGACCTCGCGCAGGAGGTGCTCGCTCAGAGGCTCGACGCCGCCGACGGACTCCATGGCCAGGAGGACCTCTTGGATGTCGGGAGCCAGCAGCGTCAGATCGAGTAGCTGCGAGATCCGGGCTCGCGTAATCCCGAGGCGGCGAGCAACTTCGGCGCGGTCGCGCACGGTCCCGCGGTCGATCGCCTGCTGAATCTTGTTGGCCAAGGCCAGCGTGACGGCCACGCGGGCCGGCTGGCGCACGGGCACGGGCTGCGGGGCCTGGGCATGGGCGACGAAGGCATACCCATGGCCGCGCTGAACGCGCCGGAGATTGCCGACGACTACACGCGAACCGGCGACATCGGCCGTTGCGGCTGCCGCCCCACTCATCGCGCCGCCTCGGCTCGGGCCTCAAGCTCGTCGCCGGGGCCGAGGTCGGCAAGGGAGACGCGCACCTCGCCAGAGGGCTCGTCCACCTCTACGCGCTCGACGACAGCGTGCAGTAGCCGGCGGCGGTTCTCGGGCGTGAGCACGTCCCAGACGCCGCTAAACTCGAGCAGGCAGCGGATCACCCACTTTCTTTCCACCTTCGCTGACTCCAGAGCCTCGATCTC
>PIVZ01000994.1 GCA_003354045.1 bacterium | reverse complement strand
AGATTGCCGTGATCGGCGAGGAGGCGGTGATCGGCGAGGTGGTGGCGCCGCTGAGTCTCGTGGCGAATAGCGGCTGGTGGGACCGCATCAGCGTGCTGGACTTCACGATCTGGAACAAGGACGCCGAGCTATCGAGCACCACGACCGCCGAGGTGTACAAGGGCCGAAACCTCTTCCTGGTCGGCGGCGAGGTGATCGGGGTTGCGACGCTAACGCTGCTGTCCACGGACGACATGGGGAGGAAGACGTACCGGGGCAGCCAGATCATGCGCGGCCTTCGGGACACGGACGACATGATGACCGCGCACACGCCGCTCGACCGCATCGTGTGGCTGGACGGGCCCGGGATCGTCTTCGTGCCGAAGAACTCGTCCGCCGTGCGCGAAAAGCGGTACTACCGGGCGGTGCCCGCCGGGGGCCTGCTGGCCGACGCGCCGACCGAGCACTTCCAGATGACCGGGCGCACCGTCCTGCCGCCCCGCGTGGTGCAGGTCGAGGGATCCCGCGACGGATCGAACAACCTGACGGTGACCTTCGAGCGGCAGACCATGCGCGTGCAGCAGTTCATCGACCAGCCAGAATCGCTGGACGAGGACGCGGAGAGCTACGAGGTGGAGGCATTCGACGGCGCCGACGTGGTGCGCCGCGAGACGGTCACCGTAAGATCGTGGGCATACTCCGCGGCGAACCAGACCACGGACGGGCTGACGCCCGGCGATGACGTGGATATATCAATCAAGCCGAAATCCAAGATCGGACACTGGGGGCGGACGCGACTTGCGACCGTGTAGCACATGGCACTGACAGCACCCACTTCACCCATCGGCAGCCTTCCCCTTCCCGAGGAGGATGCCACCGGCCAGACACCGAACGTCGTGGAGTCCCTACAGATACTGGACGCCTGCGCGTTCGGCCACGCATCGGTGGAGGACATCGGCCTGACGGCGCCGCCGGGGGGCGAGTCCGACGGGGAGGTGTGGATCCCCCTGGCGACCGCGACCGGGGCATGGGCGGGGTTCGAGGACTACTACGCCATCTATAGCAATGGCTGGATCTTCAAGGCGCCCAAGGAGGGGTTCCGCGCGTGGGTGAAGGACGAGGACAAGTGGATCCGCTACAGCGGTAGCGCATGGGTCGCCGACACCGCGGCAGCGG
>PIVZ01000418.1 GCA_003354045.1 bacterium | reverse complement strand
CGTAACCCCACGCATTCGCCGCGATACCATCGGTCGTATCCAGACCCTCGGGCTTCTCGGAGACAAGTACATCCAGTTGAGCGGAGGCTCGATGGAAAGCGAGGTGCTCGACCCAGGCGGTCTTCTTCAATCCGAGAACCCGGTGGACTACGAGGCCATACTCGGACGCAGCGGCGACGTGGTTTCGAACGCGATCGAGGTGAGCGCTCTGCTGAAAGACGTCCTCATCGCCATAAACAGCGGCCAGGGTCTGGTCGGGAGGCTCCTCAAGGACGACGAATTCGGCGAGGGCGCGATCGAACGCTTCCACCAAACGATGGACTCGCTGCAGACCACCATCGAGACCATACAGTCGGCCTCGGCGCGCCTCGACGGTGTGCTCGCGCGGGTCGAGCGGGGCGAAGGAGCGATCGGAGTGCTCCTGCAAGACGACGAGACCGTGCGCGCCACGCTGGACAACCTGCACGATGCCTCGGTTGACGCTTCGGCGCTGGCAAAAGAGCTTCACGAGGGAGAAGGCGTCCTGCGCAGGCTCGCAAGCGATCGCGAGCTCGCCGACCGTGTCCTCGCAGACCTCGAGAGCACCAGTGAGAACCTCGCCACCATAAGCGAAGACGTGGCCGCGATCAGCGAGCAAGTCCGCTCCGGCGAAGGAACCATGGGGAAGCTGGTCTACGACGATAGCCTGTACAAGGGCGCAGACGCTCTTGTCGGCGGCGAGTCAGGAGGTTTCTGGCGATTGCTCGGCCGCCTGCTGTGGCCCTTCTCGGCCTCACGCGACCAGGCGCCCGCAGAGGCCGGCGCGGTGCCCGCAGAGGCCGGCGCGGTGCCCGCAGAGGCCGTAGCTGAAGACGTCACCGAGACAGCACCCCCCGAGGCCGTTCCTCAGTATCGACCCGTCGCACCTCGACTACGTCCGAGAGTTCCCGAGAAGCCGCGTTAGCAAACGTCCCGCAGACACGGGGTTTACTCTCTGAGATTTGTGCTGGGTCGTATCAGGAAGCGCGTGCTTGGTCGGTGCCGCGCAGCTGGGTGGCGGCGCCGGGCGGCTGGAACTTGCGCGCTTCCACGATCGTGAACAATGAGAACGGCGAGGTCTTGTAGCGCTGTTCGAGATCGAGGCCGCTTCCTTGAAGCACGTCGCCGAGCCTCAGGCGAGTGCTCCATCCGAGCACCCGTGTCAGCGGGTCGGCAAGATCGACGAAGGCCCTGATCACGGGTCGTTCACTACTGAAGTGATTGATTATGACGATCTGCCCGCCCGGCTTGCAGACACGGGCCATCTCGGCGACGAGTTTCCTCGGGTCCGGAACGACCGTGACCGTGTGAAACGCCGTAACGAAGTCGAAGGCACCATCCTCGAACTCGAGCGCGAGCGCATCCATCTGCCTCAGTTCGATGTGCCGGTGTTGCCAGGGATCGCGCTTGGCCTCGGCGCGCGCGAGCATCTCCGTGGAGAGGTCGATCGCCGTCACTCTGCAATGCGGGGGATAGGCGTCCAGGGAAAGACCCGTGCCCACCCCGACCTCGAGAACGCGCGCATTCGATTGGATATCGAGCCCGGCCACGACCGACTCTATGCGGCGCGCAAAGATCGGCATGAACACGTGGTCGTAGACCCCGGACAAGTCCGAGTATATGCGACTGTGGTGCGGGACGCCCTTCTTACCCGCTCCGTTTCCCGTGTTGCCCGCTTTCATCTGACCTGACTCTCCATGTCCTATCGGTCATACTGTTCGAGGCACCGCTCGGTGGCAGAGCATAGGACGACCCCCCTGCCGAAGGCAAGCGGGGGGCCTTTCCCGTCCATCTCCAGGCACATGAGGCGCATCAGCGTTTCGCGGCTCGGGATCCTTTGGTCTCGACGACCACGTCCGCCGCCCGGTGACCCCAGTACTCAACCACCGGACTGGCAATGAAAATCGAGGAGTAGGTGCCGGCGGTGAGGCCCACGATAAGGGTAAAAGCGAAGCCGTGGATGACCCCGCCGCCCAGGAAGAACAACGTGAAGAGCACCATCAGCGAGGTCCCCGTGGTCAGTACCGTTCGCGACAGGGTTTCGTTGATGCTGCGGTTTATCAGCGGCTTCAGCTCGTCCTTGCGGAAGCGCTTGAGATTCTCGCGGATGCGGTCCGATACCACCACCGTATCGTTGACCGAATAGCCGATGACGGTGAGCAGCCCCGCCACCACGCTGAGTGTGATCTCCTCGTTCATGATCGACAGCGCCCCTATGGTGATCAGCACGTCGTGCAACAGCGCGATGGCCGCCCCGACGCCGAATCTGAGCTCGAAACGCACCGCGATGTAGGCGCCCATCATGACGGTCGCGAACAGCACCGAGAGGATGCCGCGACGCCGTAGGTCCGTACCCACCCGCGGACCGACTATCTCGGTACGCTTCTCCTCGAAGCCGCGATCGTCGAATCTCGCACGTAGCGCCTCTTTGATTTGCGCGGCACGGCCGCCGCCTACCTGCTCGTCGCCGGCCGGAACCCGCAACAGATACTCACCAGCCTGGCTTCCGAACTCCTGAACCGAGACCGGGCCGATATCGAGCTCGGCGACGGCCTCGCGCACCTCGCCGATGCCCACGTCGGCGTCCACTCCCATGTGCACCATCAGGCCGCCTGTGAAGTCGATGCCGTAGTTGGGACCACCGCGAACCAGCAACGCAATGAGGCCCATCGCTATCACGATCGCTGACAGGCCGAAGGCCACAGGACGCGCCTTTATGAAATCGATGTCTATGTCGGGCTTTACTATCTGAAACATTGCGGTGCCTAGATGCTTACCGAGGCACCGGGACGCCCCTGCAAGTAAGTGTCATGAAGAACCCTCGAACAGAACACCGCGCTGTAGATCGTGCTGGCTATTCCTATGCACAGCGTAAGCGCGAATCCCTTGATCGGCCCCGAGCCGAACTGGAAGAGGATGAGCCCGGCCAGGAAGGTCGTCGCATTGGAGTCGAGGATGGCCGGAAGCGCGCGCGCATAGCCTTCCTCGACGGCGGCATGCGGCGTCTGCCCCTGCCGCAGCTCCTCGCGAATGCGCTCGTTTATGAGGACGTTCGCGTCCACTGCCATGCCCAGCGTCAAGACCAGCCCCGCGATGCCCGGCAGCGTAAGCGTGGCCTGGAAGCCGGCCAACACACCCATGAGAACGATGACGTTGATGAGCAGCGCCACGTCGGCGATCACGCCAACAAGCCGGTAGTAGATCAGCATGAAGATGATCACCAGCAGACCGCCGATCAAGAAGGACCGCGTGCCGCTCTCTATCGAGTCCCTTCCGAGTGACGGCCCCACCGTACGTTCCTCGGCAATCGTCACCGGTGCCGGAAGGGCACCGGCACGCAGCACGATCGCCAGGTCGCGCGCTTCGTCGAGGTCGAAGCTGCCGGTGATCACTGCACGGCCGCCGCCGATACGCTCGCGGATCACGGGCGCGCTCTGCACCTTGCCGTCAAGGACGATGGCCAGACGCCGCTGCACGTTCTCCGAGGTTATGCGCTCGAAGATACGCGCCCCGCGGCCGTTCAGCGTAATCGATACGTAGGGCGAATCGCCGAACTGTCCGGGGCGATGGCGCGCATCCGAGATGACCTCACCCGACATCAGCACCGTCCGCTCGACAGCGTAGCTGACCTCGGTCTCGGTCTTGGTGAATGCGTCGTACTCGACACCGCTCAGGTGCTCGAGACCGGCAGCGTTGGGATCTTCCGAGACGATCTGGAAGCGAAGCTGCGCCGTGCGGCCGATCAACCGTTTGGCGCGCTCGGGATCCTGGACGCCCGGGAGCTGAACCAGAATACCGGCCACGCCGGTGCGCTGGATGGTCGGCTCCGCCACCCCGAACTCGTCCACACGGTTGCGAATGGTCTCCAGGGCCTGGTCGACGGCAAGCTCCTTGATGCTCTTGACCTCTTCCGGATGCAGACTGTAGCGCAGCCGGCGTTCGTCGGCGGCCTCCTCCGGCACCATGTTGCCGTAGGTGTCGGCCAGGAAAGTCTCGAGCTCCTCCCGTTTCGAGCGACTCACGAGCTCGAAGGACAGGGTGTCCTCGCCTTCGCGGCGCCAATCACGGGTGGCGATCTCCTTCTCGCGCGCCTCTCGACGAAGCTGCTCCATGAGGAGGTCCACCGAGTTCTCGACGGCGCGCTCGACCTCGACCTCGAGCACCATGTGGATGCCCCCGCGAAGATCGAGTCCCAGGTGAATAGCGTCCGACGGCAGCACCGTCTTCCACCATCCCGGCAACTCCGTGACCATGCTCGGCACCAGGAAGACAACCGACGCGATCACACTCACGACGACGGTCACAGCTCTCCAGATCAGTCCTCGGTCCACCCTCGCTCTCCTTATCCCTTGCCCTCGGCCTGCTTGGGCGACTTCTTGGCGGGATCGTAGCCGCTTATCTTGTCGCGCTCGAACCGTACTTTCACCTGCGGGCGCTCACATATCTCCAAGGTCACATCGGCGTCGCGCACCTCCAACACCTTGCCGTAGATACCGCCCCCGGCGACCACCCAGTCGCCGCGCTCGAGCTTGGCCACGAGCTCCTGATGTTGCTCGGCACGCTGCTGTTGCGGGCGCACGAGTAGGAAGTAGAAAACCAGCAGAATGAGCACGAGAGGGACCAAGGGACCGAAGCCAGTTCGCGGGCCCGCAGGTCCCAGGGCCAGTTGA
>PIVZ01000993.1 GCA_003354045.1 bacterium | reverse complement strand
AAGAAGCGCGACGAGGAGGTGCCGTTCCTCAGTCTCGATGAGCGCAAGAAGCGCCTCGAGTTTCATCCGGACTGCAAGGAGGAGGGACGGCGCGAGCTACAGGTCGGGCCGAGCAAGGGCTACGCCATCGCCCACGAGATCGCTGACCTGATCGAGGCGAAGAGCCGCGTGGCACCGGAGAAGATCGATCTGTCGCAGCCCGACTACGAGACCGACGTGCTCGTGATCGGCGGCGGCGGCGCCGGCACCTCGGCCGCACTCCTGGCACAGGAGAACGGCGCCAAGGTGATCATCGCCACCAAGCTCCGTCACGGTGACGCCAACACGATGATGGCCGAGGGCGGCATCCAGGCCGCCTCCAAGGGGGAGAAGGATTCGCCCTACTTCCACTATCTCGACATCATGGGCGGCGGCCACTTCACCAACGTGCCGGAACTGGCGGGAACGCTGGCAACCCAGGCGCCGGATGCCATCCGCTGGCTCGAGCGCCTCGGCGTCGGTTTTTCCAAGTACCCGGATGGCCGGCTACACACCATCCATGGCGGCGGCACTTCGCGCAAGCGCATGCACTATGCCGCCGACATCACCGGGGCCGAGATGATGCGCACGGTGCGTGACGAGGCGCGCAACCGCGGCGATGACATCACCGTGATCGAGTTCGCACCGGCCGTCGAGCTGGTCAAGAACGAGCACGGCGAGTGCGCCGGTGCAGTGCTCTACAACATGGAGACGCAGGAGTACTTCCTGGTCAAGGCAAAGGCCGTGGTGCTCGCCACCGGCGGCTGCGGCCGGCTCCACATCCAGGGCTTCATGACCACCAATCACTACGGCGCCACCGCCGATGGCATCGTCATGGCGTACCGCGCCGGCGTGCCGGTCGCCTTCCTGCATACGGTGCAGTACCACCCGACCGGCATCGTCTTCCCGGAACAGGCCGAGGGGATTCTCATCACCGAGAAGTTCCGCGGCTCGGGGGCCAACCTGGTCAACGTCGAGGGGAACCAGTTCGTCAATGAGCGCGAGCCGCGCGACGTCGAGGCCGCGTCGATCATCAAGGAGTGCGTGCACGAGACGAAGGGCGTGCAGCCCCCGACCGCTCCCGGATAGACGTCGTCCTGGCCGTCATTGCAGTCGCCTCCGCAGACGGTGAAGCCGTC
>PIVZ01000417.1 GCA_003354045.1 bacterium | reverse complement strand
GGCAGTGGCAGCGGCAGCGGCAGCGGCAGCGGCAGCGGCGGCACGGCGGGCGCTGCACGCGCATGTGGTGACAGCGCTGGCGGTGGTCTTGATGGCGGGCGCCGTGATCAATGCGGGCCTGACAACGCTCGAAGAGGTACGACTGGTGGCCTCGGCTCGCCGGCTTGTCGGCGCAGCGACCTATGCGGCGAATGGATCGCGCGGCCGTCTTGCCGACGCCGGCGGCGTCACGAACGAAGCGTCGCACGCAGCCGCGGAGGCGAGCGGTGCCGAAGGCGAGGCCACGCATACGTGGGGCGAACCTCGATACGTCGCGAGCGAGAAGTGCAAGCGTTGCCACGAACCCGAGTACCAGGCCTGGCTCGGATCCCACCACGACCTGGCCATGCAGCCGGCCACCGACGAAACGGTGCTCGCCGACTTCGGTGGCACCAGCTTCACGCACTTCGGCGTCACGTCACGCTTCTTCAAGAAAGACGGAAAGTTTTTCGTAAACACGGAAGGGCCCGATGGGCAGGCGGCCGACTTCGAGATCAAGTACACCTTCGGCGTCGAGCTCCTGCAGCAATATCTGGTCGAGTTTCCCGGTGGCCGCCTGCAGTGCCTGACGACTGCATGGGACACCGAGAACCGGCGCTGGTTCCACCTCTATCCGGAAGAGCGCGTTGCGCACGACGATCCGCTTCACTGGACGGGCCTCTACCAGAACTGGAACATGATGTGCGCCGACTGTCACTCGACAAACCTGCGAAAGAACTACGACGCTGAGGCAGACGTATATCGGACGACCTGGGACGAGATCGACGTGGGCTGCGACGCGTGCCACGGGCCCGGCTCGAACCATGTGGAGTGGGCCGAGGCCCGGGAAAGGGGGGAGGCTCGGCCCGCCGATCCGCTCGAAGGCTTGACCTTCCGGTTGGCCGAGCCCGAAGAAGGCAAATGGCTGCTTGATCCGGAGACGAGGAAGTACAAGAGGTCGGTGCCGCTCCGCTCCGACGTGCAGCTGGAGACCTGTGCGCCGTGTCACTCACGGCGGCATGCACTGGTCGAATCGTATACGCACGGCCAGCGGTTCCTGGACACCCACGTCCCGGCCCGTCTGCACGATCCTCTCTACCACGCCGACGGACAGATCCTTGACGAGGTTTACGTCTATGCCTCGTTCGTTCAGAGCAAGATGTATCGCAAAGGCGTCCGCTGCAGCGACTGCCACGACCCGCACAGCCTAGAACTCTACCACGAGGGCAACGGCGTATGCTCGGGCTGCCATCTGACCGATGTGTTCGACACGCCCGACCACCATTTTCACAAGGCCGATTCCACGGGCGCTCTCTGCGTCGAGTGCCACATGCCCGCTCGCAAATACATGATCCTCGACCCGCGCCGCGACCATGCCATCCGCATTCCCCGGCCGGACCTTTCACTCGCGCTCGGTACCCCGAACGCGTGCAGTCGTTGCCACAACGACAAGAGTGTCGAGTGGGCGGCCGAAGCGACAGCCAAATGGTACGGGCCGCTCGAGGAGGGAAGTGAGCACTACGGCGAGACGATAGCTGCCGGTCACGCACGAAAGGCGGAAGCGGAGAGCGACCTTGTCGCTCTGGCCGAAGACGTCGAGCGGCCTGCCATCGTCAGGGCCACAGCGTTGGAGATACTGCGTGGCTATGGCCCGGCAGGTCTCGATGCCATGTCCGTCGCGACCGGTGACGCAGATCCGCTGGTGCGCGCAATGGCGGCGGGAGGCCTCGACCGACTGTCGCCACAGACGAGGCTGGCGAAGGTAGCGCCACTGCTGACCGACGAGGTTCGCGCCGTGCGCGTAGAGGCCGCACGGGTGCTGGCCGCGCTTCCGCCGGAGCTCTTCGACTCGCGACAACGGGCTGACTTCGATGCGGCGCTCGCCGAGTTCAAGGCCGTACAGGCGGGGATGGCCGACACGCCATCAGCGCATCTCAACCTGGGCGTACTCCACGCCGGGAACGGTAAGCTCGATCTCGCCGAGAAGTCCTATGAACAGGCTCTCCGTTTGGACCCATATTTCCTTCCGGCCAGCTTCAACCTCGCCAATCTCTACAACCAAACAGGAAGGAACAAGGAGGCCGAGCGCGTCTTGCGCGCGGCAATCGAGCGCTCGCCAGAGGAGGGGGAACTGCACTACTCGTTGGGATTGCTGCTGGCCGAACAGCAACGTATCGAAGATGCTGCGGGCTCGCTCGCAGAGGCCGCGAAGCTGTTGCCAGACAGGGCGAGGGTGCGCTACAACTATGCGCTGACGCTCCAGCACCTGGGCCGACGGGCGGAGGCCGAAGCGGCCTTACTGGAATCCCATGAGATGGACGACGGCGACCCCGGGATCCTGAACGCACTGGCTCTGTTTTACGTTCAGGAAAGGAAGTGGGGGCAGGCTCTGCCGTTTGCAGCGAAGCTGGTCGATCTGGCACCTGTCGAGGCTGTGCCGCGCCAGTTGATGGAGCTGATCGAGCGTGAGCTCTCTCGGGAGGGGGGCTGAAGCGAGGTCGCTTGTCGGTGAGCCGCTGCCGGTGGCGCCGAGCCGAACGGGCGATAAGGCTGTTGCCCGGGCGCGCGCCCCGACGCGTGGCCCGGCGTGCGGTCCATGCGGACAGCACGAGGTTGGCGCTTCGGACGGATTGTGAGCAAAGTGAGACTGCCCGGATGAACCAGAGGTAATCTCGATTCGTCGTGAATCACGAGTATCCGCGGACCGCGTCGCGGGGAGGAGTCGCCGATGAGGACTAGCTACGGGGTGGCTGTATGGAGTAGCGGACGAAACCGGCGCATACTTGCGGCCGGCTGTCACGGTCTGCTCGCCGCGTCGGCTTGCATGCTGTTGCTGGCCGGCTGTGCCGAAGAGGCACCGCCGCCGGAGCCGGTCGTGAGGCCGGTCCGGATGCTCGAGGTCGCCGTCGGCGGCTCGGGCCGGGTTCTCGAATTCCCAGGTAAGGTATCCGCGGCGCTGCACGCCGACATGGCCTTCGAGGTGTCCGGAAAGATCGTCGAGTTTCCTGTCACCGAAGGACAGAACGTCAAGAAGGGCGCCGTGCTGGCACGTCTCGACCCGCGCGATTTCCAAGCAGCGCGCGATGCCGCGATGGCCCGCCTCAACGCCGCCAGGGCCGATTACGAAAGAATACGCGATCTCTACGAACGCAACGCGGTCTCGCGTCAGGAATATGACGTGGCGCGCCGCAACTTCGAAGTTCAAGAGGCCAACATCAAGAGCGTTCACAAGGCCCTCGAAGATTCTTCTCTGCGGGCGCCGTTTGCCGGTAGGGTCGCCAAGAAGCTCGTCGAGGACTTCGCCAACGTAAACGCCAAGCAGCCGGTCCTGGTGTTGCAGGACGACTCGAGCCTCGAGGTCGTGTTCGATGTGCCGGAGAGCGATTGGCGCTTTGCCACACCGGGCCTCTCGGTGGAGGAGCGCAACACCAGACTCGAGGTGCAGGTGGTGCTGAGCGCGTTTCCCGACAAACCTCTGCCGGGGAAGCTGAAAGAGCTTGCAACCCAGGCGGATGCGGCCACGCGAACGTTTCGGGCAACCGTGGCTTTCGATGCCCCGGCGGACCTGATGATTCTGCCGGGGATGACGGCCAGAGTCGTGCTCAAACCGTTGGAGGACATCCCCAAGATGGCGACTCAGATGAAGATCCCCGCCAACGCCGTCGTACCGGACGGAAGCGGCGGCAGCTTCGTCTGGAAGGTGGATCCCGACTCCATGGTTGTCGAGCGCAGGGCAGTCGAGTTGGGCGACCTATCTGGCTCGGATGTCGGCGTAAAGAGCGGACTCTCCGGCGGCGACCTGATCGCGACGTCGGGAGTTCATCACCTGCGAGACGGCATGGTCGTCCGCCGACTCGAGCAATAGTCGGGCGGGTAGCGACACATGGACATCGCGGCACGCGCAATCACCAACAGGACGGTCACCCTGGTCATGACCTTCGTCATGCTGGGTGGTGGTCTCATGGCCTACCAGGGCTTGAGCCGGCTGGAAGACCCCGAATTCACGATCAAGGACGCGCTGGTCATCACGCCGTACCCCGGCGCCTCCGCTGCCGAGGTAGAAGAAGAAGTCTCCGATGAGATGGAGATGGCCGTCCAGCAGTTGAGTCAGCTCGATGAGGTCAAGTCGAAGAACGACCGCGGTCTCTCCACTCTGACCGTCTCGATCAAGAAGCAGTACGACAGAAACTCTCTGCCGCAGGTGTGGGACGAGCTCCGCCGTAAAGTAGGCGATGCCCAGAGGAATCTACCGCCGGGCGCCGGCCCGTCGATCGTCATCGACGACTACGGAGACGTGTACGGCGTGTTCCTCGTCATCTATGGGGAAGAATACTCGTACGCCGAGCTCAAGAACTACGTAGACATTCTGCGCCGTGAGCTGCTGCTGGTCGACGACGTCGCCAAGATCTCGACCTATGGCGAACGGCTGGAGGCCATCTACGTAGAGCTGAACCGCGACCGCATGTCGCAGCTCGGCATTCCCGAATCGGCCATAATCGCGCAGCTACAGAACAAGAACGTGGCAGTCGAGTCCGGTCGGGTGCAGGTCGGCACGGAGTTCATCGCCATCGAGCCCACCGGCGCCATCGATTCCGTGCGAGATTTCGAATCGATTCTCATAAGCGGCGGCGAGCCGCAGGTTTACCTGAAGGACGTGGCGGATGTCCGGCGCGG
>PIVZ01000416.1 GCA_003354045.1 bacterium | reverse complement strand
GCGCCCCCGACAAGACCTCGCGGAGCGCGGCCGGGTCGGGTGTTCGCGCGATCGCGTAGTCGCTGGGCCTTGGCTCCGTCGAGTCGTGTCGCTGGTAGTGGATCAGCTCACCTTGCGACGGCGACAGCTCCCTCAACTTCAGCCGGCCGTCTCGGCAGTGGAAGAAAGTGTCCTCTTGCTCGATGACGATGGGCCCTTCGTCAGCCAGGGCCGCCGCCCGTGTCTCGACCGCTCCAGGATCGCGCAGCCGCGCCTTGATTTCCACGTTGCGTCTCATGCGGCCTTCAATACTCGGCTGAGGAGAAACTGTCGAGCGGACAGCGCGCGGCGCGGGAAGGCGAAGGCCTACTCGGTCTGCCACTCGGCTGCCTACCGGTCCCGGTTTGTGGCGTAGAGCCGACTGAGGCATTTGAGCGTCAGGAGGAAGACCGGGAATGACGCACCAGGGTGATGAAAGCCAAGTAATCGGGCTCAGCGAAGAATCCATTCTTGCAGAGGCGCTCGACAAGGCCGGCAGACCCGGTTTCGCCGACGACTCGTTTCGCGAGCCCTTGCGGGTGCTCATTCGCTCGCTGGACGAGGAGGCCGATCTCAATGCGGCGGGACGCTTCTCGATGCGTACGCGCATCGTCGATATTCTCGTCAACCGATTGCGGCTCGAAGAGTACCTTGATGAATACCCCGAGATTCGCGATGAAGAGATCGCGGCGCCTTTCGTCATCGTCGGGCTGCCGCGCACGGGCACCACGATGCTTCATCGCCTGTTGTCGTGCGATCCGAAGACCAATGCCGTCGCGTGGTGGGAGAACCGCAATCCTGCCCCGTTTCCCGGAGCCGAGTGGGGCGCGGCCGACCCGCGCATCGCCGAGGCGCACGTGCAGGTGCGTGCCATCCTGGAGGCGGTACCGGAGCTTGCCGCCATTCATCCGTGGGATCCGGAAGGCCCGGATGAGGAAATCTTGCTACTCGAACATTCCTTTTACAGCACCACCCCGGGCTCGCTCGCCAAGGTTCCCGGTTACGACACCTGGGTGAAGCTGCAGGACCAGACGCCCGGCTACGAGTACCTCGAGCTGATGCTTCAATTCCTGCAATGGCAGAAGCGCCAGGCCGGCAACGCGGGAGAACGTTGGGTGCTCAAGACGCCTCACCATCTGGGCTTCATGGAGTACCTGTTCAAGGTGTTCCCGGGCGCTCGCGTCATCCAAACTCATCGCGATCCCCTACAGACCATCCCGTCGGTGGCGAGCATGTACTACTCGCTGTGGCGGCTGGCCAGCGACGACCCGGACCCCTTGGAGGTCGGCCGCTACTGCAAGGAGCACTACAGCAACGCGCTCAACCACTGCATGGCGGTGCGAGACTCTATGTCGGCCGAGAGCTTCCTCGACGTCGATTACCGCGCGGTCGTTCGCGACGCGATGGGCGAGGTGCGCCGCATCTACGATTTTCTCGGCCTCGAGCTGACGGCCGAGACCGAGAAGGAAATGCTCTGGTGGGTGGAAGAGAACCGCCGCGACAAGCGAGCCCCGCACGAGTACACCCTCGAACAGTTCGGCTACAGCGAAGATGAGATAGAGCGCGACTTCGCCGAGTACCGCAGCCGGCACATCTAGCCCGCGCAACGTGCCACGGTCAGTTACGATGCGTGCTGTCGATCCTTGCCCCGCTCATGACGTTCTCAAGGGCGAAACGATGGCAGGCTCGCTCAGAGGAAACGGTGGGCGATTGCGTTACCCGACGCGGCCGTAGAAGCGGCGGCGCATGCGGGCGCCGAGCTCTTCTTCGGCGATCCGCTGGCACTCGTCGATGTCGATGCCGGGCAGGCCTTCAAGGGCGGTGGCCACCACCTCGGGGATGTGCTCGCCGGCCTCGCGAATGAAGTCTTTACAAGCATCGTAGGCGCCGGCGCGGTTGGGCTGGCAGTGGTGATTGTAGAGCTCTTCGTTCTGAGCATTGAGGCTGACGGAAACCACATCGATCAGACCTGCCAGCTCGGGCAGCACATCACGACCGTGAACGAGACTGGCCAGTCCGTCGGTGTTGAGACGCACCACGGCGCCCCGTTCTTTCAGCCAGCGCGCCACCTGCTTGAGCATGTCGAAGCGAAGCGTTGGCTCGCCGAGCCCGCAAAAGACCACCTCTCGATACGGCTCAGGATCGCCGATGGCGGCCACCACCTCGTCAAAGCTCGGGTTGCGGTCGAGGTCCAGATAGTGCCCCTTCACCACCCAATCGCCTTGGGTCTTCGGACAGAACTCGCAGACCAAGGTGCACGCGTTGGTGATGTTCAGGTAGAGCGCATCGCCGATCTGGTAGGCGATACTCCCTGAGGCTTCCTCGCCCTCGGGGGCAGTCATCTGTTCGGTCCGCTCGGGCATGGGGTAACGATCCGCCGGCCTGCCAACAATGCCACGGACGGTGTGCATGCCCAACGAGGGCAACTTCTCCGTATCGCTCGGTCGCGGGAACGCCGCCAGGCGTTGTGCTCACAGACTCCTCGGGACGCCAACGCGGATCATCACCAGCTTGTTGCGACGGGATAGGCGGCGATGAGGGGGTCCGGCGTCAGGATGGTGGCAGCGTGGTGGAGCGCCTGGCAGACGAGCATGCGGTCGAACGGGTCGCGATGGACGTCGGGAAGACGGTCGATGGCAAGTGCAGCCTCTTCAACAAGCGGGAGGCACTCGATCATGTGCCGCTCCCGTGCCTGCGGCACGTAGCGCGCCGGAAAATCGGGCAGCTCGAGCTTGCCTAGTTTGTACTTGACGGCAATCTCCCAGGCAGAGACGGGGCTCAGGTAAGCGTTGTTCGCCGGATCTACGAACAACTCCCTGGCCTTTTCGGAAAGCGCGGTGTCGTCGCTCACAATCCACAAGAACGTGCAGGTATCGAGCAGCAGGTGCACGATCAGAGCGCTTCGAACGAATCGATGATCTCGTCGGGAAGAGGCTCGAAGAACGACCGCGTCAGCCGCAAGCGGCCGCGGTCGAGCCCAACCGGGCGGGGCTCATCCAATGGCTGACTGAGTGGCCGAATCTCCGCGATCGGCACATTGCGCCGGCACAAGACGATCGTCTCGCCACCCTGCACACGGTCCAGGTACCGGGAGAGGTGCGTCTTCGCCTCATGAACGTTCAGCCGCATCATGGTTCATTAGTAAACTAACTAATGAACCATGTCAATACCACTACGTGTATACAAGCTCACCGGAGTTGCCTCCCTGCCGGACGGGACACGGTACCGAACCAAGCGCCCAGGCCATTGCGGGGTCCTGGCGTGACCTTGAAAGGCTCGGCACCCTCGCATCAAAGAAAAGCCCTCGCTCACGGGCCGGTCAGGCCTCTGTCTTGCTGCTCTTTATCTCCGCCCACAGAGCGGTGACGTCATCCCAGGGAACGGTTGGGCGCTTGAGGCCGCGTTTGGCCAGGTAACGGGCGGCACCCCTTCTTCCGTCTCGAATGAAGCGCACGAATCCACGCAGCCCGCCGACGCCAGCACCGGGCACGAATTTCTCCGGATGGAGCAACCAGCCACGGTCGTCACGCTCGAGGCGGCCGCGCACGAGGAAGCACTTCAGACCGGAGAGCAATTCGTCGTGCCGGTGACAGAGAAGCCCGGCGGGCCCCGGTCTCAGGTCTACACCAGGTGAAACCGTCACGCGCAGCACGCCTAAATCTCGATCGGCCTCGGGTTGGCAGCGAACGCTGAGCGGATAGCCGGCTCCGTCCACGCCGGTAAGGACGGCACTGGAAAAGTCTCCGAGGTGTTTCTCCATCTCACGCCACATCGTCGAGCCTCAGTACACGCGGCGCCCGCGTGAAGTCGGCGCCGCTCCACCACAACAAGCGACGCGGTATGACGTTTATGACAAGCCGCATGTAATACCAGTCGAACAGGTAGCGCAGCACTCCGATGCGCGAGTAGAGCTCTCCCGCCGGCTGTCTGCGAAAGACGCTTCGCGCGAGCGCCTCCAACTCCGGCGACCAGGTCGCCACCCCGTCGGGTGCCTCTGCGTCGCCCTGTACGAGAACAGCCGGCGGGTTTTCGAGCCCGCTGGCGGTCGGATCGGAGAAGAACAGCGACACGCGAGGATTACGCCTGATGTTGAAGGCCTTCTGCGGAAGCCCGATCGAGGTCGCCAGAAAGAAGCGTTTCTCCTCAGGCAGGTAGAGCGACGTGAGCGGCCAGGTGACCGGTGCAGCGTCACCCGTCAGAGTCGTCAACTCGCAAGTGCGAAACTCGCGAAAAACAGCTACAAGCTCGTCGGGGATGCTGGACTCGCCCACGCTACGCCTTCGGAATTGGTGGGATCCCCTCGGCACACGGAACGCCGGTCTGACACAGACCGCATGCGTAGATGTCGATGCCGTAGTCCTGCTTTATCGTCGGTACCTGCTTGAAGACGAACTCCGCGCAGCGGTTCTTGTCGTGGCCGTCGGCGGTGATCGCATCTGCCGGGCACCGCTTGATGCAGGCCACACAGTTGACGCCTTGATGCGCCAGGCAGTCGCGGCGGAAGTCCTCGCTTATCTCGGGCGAGACGAGAGCCCGATCGACGATGACGCTGCCCATACGGTGGGCCTTGCCGGCGCGCGTGATGAGACCGTCGCACAAACCGAAGGTGCCGAGATTGGCCGCATAGGCCACATGGCGCTGAGACCACGGCGAGGCGAATCCGACCCGCTCGTCCA
>PIVZ01000415.1 GCA_003354045.1 bacterium | reverse complement strand
AAGGCGGCATGCTGCAGCTACCCGAGCCCGTCGATCAACTTCGTTACATGGAGCCAGCTCTCGCGGAAGCCGCGGATGTCGGTGCCCTCGGCTACTACCAGGATGACAATCCGCGAATCATCACGAGCTGCGTGCTCTCCTCCCTGATGTCGGCCGCGATGGAAGGGCTACCGATCACCTTCGGCGGCGCACCCAAGCTCGGCGAATGCCGCGCCCACTACCAGGCACTGACTCAGCTAGGCGCCGCGGCGGCCCCTCTTCACTGCGAGAGCTACGTGTTGCCGGCCGAGGCGAAGGCGACGTTCACGGAGCACTACAGCGGTGAACGGATCTAGGCCGGATGGATCGCCAGGTAACAGACCGCGAGCAGCGACGATCCTTGCCGACTGAAGCTCGGCCGGCAGGACCGAGAGCGAGATGACGAAGTTAACCAGGCTTAGCACCTACCGTCCGGTCTGGACGCTCGTCTTGGTGCTTGCCGTCTCGGCCTATCTGGCCACCGGGCTGGGCTTCTCGGAGGTCCGCCCGCTTCTCGAAGGCGAGCTGCCGGAGTCGAACCCCGTGGTGCACGACTACAACCTGTTCGCGCAGCGCAACCCGCACCGCAACTTCTACGTGCTTGGCATAGAGTCGCGAGAGCCGAGTGGCATCTGGAATCCTCGTACGCTGGCCAAGATCATCGAGGTTTCCGACGAGGCATCGTATCTCGACGGCGCCCTTCCAAACGTCCAGAGCATAGCGACGTGGGAGCACGTGACCGGCAACGAGGATACGATCGACATCGAACGCCTGATGCCCGAGGTACCCGAGGGCGCCGCCGAGATGGCCCGCGTTCGCCAGGTAGTACAAAGCGACCCGCTGATCTTCGGCCGGCTCGTTTCCGAAGACGAGCGCATGGCCCTGGTGCGTCTGACGTTTCGCGACGATGCAGCCCCCGACGTCATTCACAGCGGACTGGTCCAACTGCGCGACCGCTTCGCGGATCCGGAGAAGATCATCATCTTCGGCAGGGAGTACTCCAACGTCGAGATGAACAAGGCTGTCGATCAGAACATCCGCGTGGTTCTGCCGCTGGCAGGTCTGTTGCTACTCGCGTTTTTCTATCTGTCTTTCGGACGTTGGCAGGCCGTGTGGCTGGCCTTCACGATGATCGTTCTCAGCGTCGTCGACTTCCTCGGCCTCATGGGCGTGCTGGGCATACCGCAGACCGTGCTCTCGAGCACCGTGCCGGTCATTCTGATAGTCGTTCTCGGCTCCTACGTCGTTCACCTTCTCCGCCGTGTCTACGAAGAGGCCGAGCGGATGCCTTGGGAGCGAGCCGTATCTACGGCCGTTGCCACTACCGGCCGCCCGGTTGCCATCGCAGCGGCCACTACGGCGCTGGGCTTTGCCACTCTGGCGGTCTTCCAGATCTACTCCATACGCGAGTTCGGAATGCTCGCGGCCGCCGGTGTTCTCATATGCGGGGTGATCTCGATCACCTGGCTACCCGCCGCCCTGCTGGTCTTCTGTAGCCGTGCACCCGAAGAGAGCATGCGCCTACGCCGTCCGTTCCTGGCCTTCATCGAGTGGATAACGGAAGCCGCCGTCGGCGTGTCTTCGGCAAGGCGCAGCACACTGCTGTGCGTCACCACGGCCGTGGTCCTGCTATCCGTCGCCGGGCTCTCGCGACTCAGCCTCGGCGACTCGCCCTCGAAGTACTACGCCTCCGGTCATCCCGTGCGCGATGCTTTCGAGACCTTCGTCGAGCACTTCGGCGGGGACGGATTCCTGTTCGTGGAATTCAGCGCGCCGGCAGGCAAGACGGCCTTCGACCCGGATTTCCTCGGGCGGGTCCACGCGTTCCAGCGCGACGCGGAGGAGATCGAGCACGTGGGCTATGCCTCTTCCGTGGTCGATCGCGTGTTCATGCGCACCAATCGCATCATGAACGGCGACGATCCCGCTTACGAGCGAGTACCGGAGACCGAAAGGCTCGCGGCTTCCTATGCGGAAGTGTTCCGCTGGACGGCGCCGGAAACGCTGGCCGAAATGCTCGAGGACGTGGACTCGCCGCGGCGATTGGTAGTGGACGTGTTCGCCGAAGTCGAAGATTCGGTGCTGATCGACAAGACGGTGCAGGACTTGCGCGCGCTCGTAGAGCTTCACTTTCCGTCGCCCGAGGCGGGCTCGGCCATCTTCGGCGGCGAATGGTTCGTGTGGATCGCCCAGAACGAGTACATCGTCAAAGGGAAGCTTCTAAACCTTGCCCTTTCGATACTGCTGGTCGGCGCGGTCTGCCTGGCGGCCATGCGCACCGTGAGGCTGGCCGCCATATCGGTCCTGCCGGCCGGCCTGTCCGCGCTGATGCTGTTCGGAATCATGGGAGCCATCGGCATCCGCCTCAACATGACGACCTGCGTACTCACGGCCATGGTCGTCGGCATCGGAGTGGATTTCGCCGTGCACTTCCTGGTGCGCTACGAGGAGATCAAGAGCAAGGCCGGTTCCGGCGCCGATCCCGACCTCCTGCGTGCCGCGACGATCCGGTGCGCCGCCTCTCCCATTCTCTTCGATTCCTTCTCGAATGTGGTCGCGTTTTCGGTGTGCATGGTCTCGGCCCTAGTGCCGGTTCGCAACTTCGGCTGGCTGATTTGCTTCAGCATGCTGGCCTGCGCGGCCACCACGTTGATGTTGCTGCCGAGCCTCGTCCCTCGAGGCGAAGGTAAACGAGACATCGTCAGTGGCGCGGCAGCCGAGTCGCATCCTTCCAGACTATCTCACAGCGGCGGCGGTTTTCACGGCGAACCGCTGTCGCCAGCAAGCGCCGGCCGCTGGGGCCCGTATGGCGGTGCACCACTACTGGCCCGAGACCTCTTTGTTGTGCTGTGGGTGAACCTTCGGGGGCGACTCAGACCCTGACGTCGACACACTCGAGGAGTGCACGCTGGACGACCCCCGAGGCCAGATCGACAAGAAGAAGACCGCGCGCGCAACGGGAGCTGCACCTATCCCTGAGAGGGCGGCGTCCAGACGCCCCTGGTCTATCGGCCACAGGCGGATTCAGTTCAGCAACAGTTGAAACCGGGAACCGCAAATTCATCTCCAGAGGGATCGACGACGGCAACGCGGACGAGTTCGACCGAGCTGCAAAGCGCCAGGGTGCGACGGTGCGTCAAGCACCCGGCATGATCCATGAAGACCCGCCCGATATCGCCTTTCGGTCCTTGACATTGTGCAGCCCTGGGGCCGAGAATGGTCACGCACTGAGCAGTGGCCTTTTCACCTGGGCTGGCGGTGTAACACGCCGCATGAACAATGGGGGTTCTTATGCTGCAAAAGCGGATGTTTTCCATGTTATCGGGAGCCATACTCCTGTGCGCCGCGACATTCGCAGTCGCACTCGATTCGGATCCACCGATCGGAACGGACGAAGCAAGATGCCAGGACGGTGTGAGTAAGACGCTTGGGAAGTTCATGTGGAGCAAGGCCAAGTGCATGACCAAATGCGATTCGATCACGCCGCAAGATCCTGACTGTCTGCCGCCTTACGGTGGCACGACGATTTCGTGTCTCGAGAGTGCCGAGGAAAAAATGGCAAAGAAGATGCACCGGAGGTGCAGAGATGCCGAGAACGCGGGCAAAGACGCATGTCCCGAGTGTTACGGGGGAACTGCCGGCACGTGTGAGACCTTCGTGCAGGACGAGCTCTCGACAGTAGCGGCCCTCGTCGACGCCCAGCTGACTCTCTTGCTGTGCGACGATTCGGCCAGCATTGACAATCTGAGCGCTGATGAAGTCGACTGTCGAGACCGAGTGGCGAAAAGACTCGCAAAGCACGCGGCCGGGATCGGCAACTGTCTTCGCAAGTGCCGAAGATCCGAGATCGAAGGTGAGACGGACGGGAGCTGCGCCGCCGACGATTGTGCGAGTTCTGGCTTTCCCTCGGCTGGGTGCAACACGAAAACAAAGAAGTGCGTCAACAGGCTGACCGAGAAGGGCTATATCAAAGTCATCAGGTCATGCCCTGACAAACCTGACTGCCTGCCAGAACCTATTGAGGCGTTTGTGGCGCCCTTTGCGAACCTGGCCGGCGATGTCGATGACGACGCGTTCTGTTACCCATAGAAGGATTGCCGGGGCAAAGGCGATGTCCGGTGCCGTTGGTAGGGATGGCCGCAAGCCGTGATCGGCACGAGAGTAGATCCGACGCCGTTGTGCTCCCTGAGCGAGGGATCTCCAGGCTTGACAGGACCGTGGCGGGTGAGGCCTAATGAACCAGGCAATGTTCAGCGTGACAGCGCAGACATGCGCCGTCGCGTAGGTGGATCATCCTGAACCAAGAGGGGGCGATCATGGGACCGCGACTATCAGCTCTGGCAATTACGTTTCTCAGCGCTTCGCTCTTTTTCGCAGGCAGCGCACTCGCGCAAGATCGCCCCGATCTGCTCGACGCTTCCGGTGTTGTCTATGCGGGCGGTACCACCCATGATTCGACGCTGGTAACGGGTTACCTCTCGGGCGCAGGCGGAGCGCATAGTCTTCTGCTGTATTTCAGGCGCCACAAGGACATTCAAGTCGGAGCCTCCGCGACCGACTCGGGGACCATGCGGTTCAAGCTATACGAGCCCGACAAGCTCACGCGCAAAGCGAACGGCAACAAGACGAAGCAGAGCGACTACGCCTCGGTCGCCATTTCTATCGATCTCGCCAGCACT
>PIVZ01000992.1 GCA_003354045.1 bacterium | reverse complement strand
ACTCAAGGTCGTGCTGAAGAAGCTCACCGAGGAGACGGCCCAAGCCGCCTTTGGCGATCCGGTTGGCGCCACCACCACACAGGCCGCGTGCATCTACGACCAAGCCGATGTGCTGGTAGCCGAGCTCACGGTCTCGCGCGCCGGCGCGCTCTGCAACGGCGATCCCTGTTGGAAGGCAATCTCGACCAAGGGCTACAAGTACAAGGATAAACTCGCTTCGGCCGACGGCGTAGCCGCGATGCTGATGAAAGGCGGTGAGGTAGACAAGGGACAGGTGAAGCTGAAGGCCAAGAATGACCCGGACAAAGGCCTGACCTCGCTGCCGATCGGAACGGCCGCGGCATTGCAAGGCTCGGCGCAGGTGACGGTGCAGGTGATCACCAGCGACGCGCAGTGCTTCGGCGCGGTGCTGCCGACGGTAAAGAAGGACGACGGCACGCAGTTCAAGGCGGTTCTCCCCTAGCTAATCTACCGGGGCGTCTGCGATCGAGGACGCTCTTCGCGCGCGGTAGGGGATGAACGGTTCGACCTTCCTGTGCGGTTCGCTGGCGGCTTTCCTTTTCTTAGCGCAGGTGTTCGTTGACTATGAACAGTCGGACTCTCTCGTGCGGTTTGCCGCTGCACGGGGAGTCGAAGGGACTATCAGAGATCATGCTGGATGCACTTCGCCGCGGGGCCATTGCCGGCGCCGGTTACGCGCTCGTCGTAGTCGCGGCCGAGTGCTGGCTCATGGTCTACCAGACGACGTTCTCCGGGCTTCCGCCCATGACCTGGGCGCTGGTTCGCATCGCGCTGCTGGAAATACTCTTCGGCGCGCTGCTCGGGGGCATCTTCTCCCCGCTCCTGGCTGTGCGCGGCGGCAGATTCTGGCACCTCATCGCCGTGGCGGCGCTGTGGGCAGGCCTCTCGTATTATGTGGCGCTGAGTCGGACGGCGGTTGGCGTGTGGCTGCTCTGGCCGCTGGTCGGGGTGCTGGCCGTCGTGTGCGGACGATGGCTGGCCCGGTGGAAGCCGGTGCTTCCCGGCGTACTCGGTGCGCTGGCAGTGGGGAGCGCCATGGTCACGCCTGCGCTTCACGAGGCTTTGACTGCAGCACCTGCCGAAGCGCCGGTCTCCCTGCCGGCCGCACGGGAGGGGGCGCCCGATGTCCTGCTGATCG
>PIVZ01000991.1 GCA_003354045.1 bacterium | reverse complement strand
TGTTCAACTGCGAAGGCACCTCGGACGATTGGCTCAGCTCCGACTGTATAGTCGTGTGGAGCGGCAACCCGGTCTACACGCGCATCCCCGAGATGCACTTCATGACCGAGGCGCGTTACCGCGGCGCCAAGCTCATCGTCATCGCGCCCGACTACAACGCGACCGCCGTTCACTCGGATGTGTGGGTGAACCCGCGCGTCGAGACCGACCCGGCGCTGGGCCTGGCGATGGCACAGACCATCATCGCCGAAGGGCTCATGGACGCGGACTACGTTCGCGAGCAGACCGACCTTCCCTTCCTCGCGCGCAAGGACACCGGGCTGTTCCTGCGCGAGAGCGACGTAAAGAAGAACGGCCGCGAAGACGTTTTCTACGTGTGGGATGAGACCAGCGGCGAGCCCGTGCTCGCGCCAGGCTCGCAGGGCATGAAAAAGCCGACGCTGGCCCTCGGTGACATAAGGCCCGCGCTGGAAGGGAGCTATCGGGTGGCGCTTGCCGACGGCAGCGAGGTTGAAGTAGAGACCATCTTCGAGATCCTCAAGCGCGACCTCGACTCCACCTACACACCGGAGCAGGCCGCCACGGTCACCGGTGTGGATGCCAGCGTCATTCGCACGGTGGCCAGAGAAATCGGCAATGCCGGCTCGGCGATGATCTTTGCCTCTTGGGGTGCGTGCAAGCATTACCACAGCGATCTCATGCACCGATCGATGGCGCTGCTGATGGCGCTCACCGGCAACCAGGGCAAGGCCGGCGGCGGCCTGCGCGTTGCCTCGTGGTGGCGCATCAACGGCTTCGAGCAGTTCAGCGCCCGCTACGACATCAAGTGGTGGCAAAGCCTTCTGCTCAAGTGGGCCGGCCGTCTGCCGACCCGCGTGATGGAAAAGCTCATCACCGAAGCGAGCAGCGAGGAGCTGTTTGTTCCGCTGATGCCGTGGCTCTACACGCACGCCGGCTACAGCGAGGTGATGGGCAAGCCCGAGTACAACGACCCCGACGTGGGCATGCACACAGACGAGGCCATGAAGATCTCGCTCGAGCGAGGTTGGATCCCCGTCTACCCCGAGCCCGGCAAGGATCCCAAGGTGCTGTTCTTCAGCGCGCCCAATCCTTTGAGGCGCTGGCCGGCGCCGCAGATAGCGCTCGAACATCTGTGGCCCA
>PIVZ01000414.1 GCA_003354045.1 bacterium | reverse complement strand
AGCTTCTTTACCGTCTTGATCTTTTCTAGGGCGCGGCCGCCGAACTGGTCCGTCGCCAGCGTATCTGCGATGGTCGTTTCCGTGCACTTCAACTTGTAACAAATGTAGTCATTGGCACCGAGGTCTTGGCCCGGCCCTATCGCGATTCCCGGCGCGTCGCCCTGTTCCACTACCTCCTTCTGGACCGGAACGCAGAACTCGCGCGCCTTGCCTTTGAGTTTGCAGTTCTCAGGCACCTGAAACGCTGCCTGGACGGCCGTAAGGCCGACGACTGTTCCGCTGAACTTGGTCGAGTCCTTCACCTTGTGGCATTGAAGATGGTCGAAGGTCTGAGCGTTCGCGGGAGCTGCCCACGCAAGGTGCAGGGCAAAGATGAAAGCCGTAGTGAGTGTACGAGCGAGAATCGATGCGTTCATGGATCGCCTCCAATAGACTGTTGTGCGAGAACCCAACGGTGGGCCGCCAAGCCACGCCATCTAACAGCCTAGCTGATTCTCAGCGTGACTGGGTAATATTTCGACCAACTACTCCAAATTAGTGTCGCCGGCGGGTATCCTGTATGATGCCAAAATTCGGCCGACCAAAAACGCGAGCGATGACGCGGTCTTGCTTGCGGCGTTAGCGAACAGCCACGGCCTACCGTTGGCCTTGGCGGCAGCCGAGCAGATTCCAAGCCCGAGCGGGCGATTTCTGACGGATACTCGACAGCGGGGGGCTTTCGGCTACCGACGACGGGTTGGCTCTGACGCGGGCAAGCGAGCCGTTCCGACAGGGTTGCGATCTCGGTGGTCACACCGAAGATGTCGGCCATGGCCGAGCGCGACTCCCGTAAGCAAGTCTACGATCACCGACTCCGGAAGTTGGTCCATCAGACCGGCGATATTGGTATCGCCACCGACCTCGGCGTTCCCCGGTCCACGGCCGCTGGCTGGCTTCGTGGAGACTCTCGACCAGTCGTCAGCATGGAGGTGCTCGACATGGCCGAGGCCGACCTTCGGGCCGAGGTCGCCAAACTGCGCCGTCGCGTCCGAGTGCTGTCTGCGGTCGTTGGCCTTCTGGTGGCCCTGCTGCGGCGTTCCGACCGCGGACCGGTTCGGGTTGATGTCGGCGACCGGGCGACGCGAGCCAGGCTACTGCGTGCCGCCGACCGGGCTCGCAAGGTCCTTCCCGCGAGTGCAGTGTTGAAGATCCTTGGAATTTCATCTTCCCGTTACGGCGCTTGGGTGCGAGCGGAGCAGGGCTGTGATCTCGAGGATAACGCAGCTTGTCCGAGATCGACGCCCAACCAACTTACCCCAGACGAGGTACGGGTCATTCAGGCGATGGTCATGTCCGACCGGTATCGCCACGTTCCAACCGGCCGGCTTGCGGTGCTGGCCCAGCGCATGGGCAACGTCTTCGCATCGCCCTCGACTTGGTACAGTTTAGTGCGAGATAGGGGATGGAGACGACCGCGGTTTCGACAGCACCCAGCGAGCCCGAAGATCGGGGTACGGGCGAAAGCACCAGACGAGGTCTGGCACATCGATACGTCGGCCGTTCGCCTGATCGATGGGTCCAAGGTGTGGCTGCATGCGGTGATCGACAACTTCAGCCGGAGGATCTTGGCATGGCGTGTCGCCGAGCGATTCGAGATCGCCAATGCCGTTGCCGTTCTGCAGGAGGCCGTGCGCAATGCCGTGAGCGCCGCCAGCCCACCACAGGTGATGGCCGACGGTGGCGTGGAGAACCCCAATGGTGAGGTCGATGCGCTCGTCGCTGAGGGACTGCTGAGCCGCGTTCGCGCGCTCGTGGACGTGCGGGTATCGAACTCGATGATAGAGAGCTGGTGGAGCAAGCTGAAGCACCAGTGGCTCTTCTTGCACCGCTTGGAGACGGTTGCGGCGGTGCGTCGTCATGTCGCGTTCTACGTTCCCGAATACAACACGACGATTCCGCATGCGGCGTTTTCGGGGCAGACCCCGGATGAGATCTACTTCGGCAGGGGAGGGGAGATTCCGGCGAAGCTGGAGGCGGGCAAACGAGCGGCACGAGAGAGGCGGCTGGCGGTAAATCGGGCGGCTTGGTGCGAGCGGTGTCGTGACGTTCCCGGGATCGTCTCGCAAGGAGCGGCCGCTTGACGACGCGAGGGTCGTCGGGACGGTGTCCGGATAGGGCGTTGGCGTCGCCGTCCGCGGCGGTATCAGCGGGAATCAGGTGGGCAAGGTGGGGTGGAGCGGCGTTTGCGTGGCGAGGGACGAAGAGTTGGCGCGGTTCCGTTCGTCGGTTCCCGGTCTGGCTCTCCCTCGACCGATGTGTCGAGTATCCGTCAGAAAATGCCCGTTCACGATCGGAATCTGCTCGGCTTACGGTGCGAGCGGTCTTCTCCCTGAATAATGGGCCCCATTCTTCCAGTGCACCATTACCGGTGCGCAGTGATCGCTCTCGCGCCGCCGCCGACTGGCGCCTTGATCTTGAGAACTTTGATACGGTGAGCGGTCTTCTCTGCCTGGGCAAGGTCGTAATGCATCTGCAGGCCCAGCCAGACCTCGGCGCTGCTGCCGAACGCCTTGGACAGACGAATGGACATCTCCGGGGAGATTCCGGCTTTCCCGTTCACCAGGTTGTTGAGGGCCTGGCGGGTCACGCCAAGCCGCTTGGCGGCTTCGGTGATGGTGAGGCCCAGCGGTTCGATACATTCCTGACGGACGATCCTGCCGGGGTGGGGTGGGTTCTTCATCGGCATCGTCTCTCTCCTAGTGGTAATCCACCATGTCTACGTCACAGGCGTCACCATCGCGGAAGCGAAAGATGACGCGCCAGTTGGCCCGTATGGTCACGCTCCAGAACCCCTTGAGGTCGCCCTTGAGGAGGTGGAGCCGGAACCCGGGCAGGTTCATATCCTCAGGCCGGCGGGCGCGGTCCAGAACGGCAAGGATGTTCTCGACCTTGTCGAGGAGTTCGGGGGCAACTCCCTTGGGCTCTCCCTTCTCGAAGAGCCGCTTGAGACCCTTGTGCCGGAAGCTTTGGATCACGGTGCATCGTATCGGTGACAAGTATGGCTTGTCAACCTGATGCGTTACGTTCCATGAGTTCGCCGGCCGCGACGTCAGGGGGGACACTGGCCATCGTCGCCTTCGGTGCAATTCCTCAGCCCGAACGGGCAATTTTTAACGAACACTCGACACTTCCGACGCTGGGTTGGTGCCGACCAGCGACAGGGTTGCGATCTCGGTGGCTACGGCGAAGATGCCCGTCAGGGCCGAGCGAGAGCATGGTAGGCAAGTCTACGATCACCGACTTCGGGATCTGGTCCGTCAGACCGGCGACATTGGTATCGCCACCGACCTCGGCGTTCCCCGGTCCACGGCCGCTGGCTGGCTTTGCGGAGACTCTCGACCAGTCGTCAGCATGGAGGTGCTCGACATGGCCGAGACCGACCTTCGGGCCGAGGTTGCCAAACTGCGCCGCCGCGTCCGAGTGTTGTCTGCGGTCGTAGGCCGCCTGGTAGCCCTGCTGCGGGGGTCCGACCGCGGATCGGTTCGGGTGGACGTCGGCGACCGGGCGACGCGAGCCAGGCTACTGCGTGCCGCCGACCGGGCTCGCAAGATCCTCGCATGACGTGTTGCCGAGCGTTTCGAGATCGCCAATGCCGTTGCCGTTCTGCAGGAGGCCGTGCGCAATGCAGTGAGCGCCGGCGGCCCGCCACAGGTGATGGCTGACGGTGGTGTCGAGAACTTTAACGGCCAAGTCGATGAACTTGTCGATGGGGAGCTACTCAGCCGGGTACGTGCTCTGGTTGACGTGGTATTCTCGAATTCGATGATAGAGAGCTGGTGGAGCAAGCTGAAGCACCAGTGGCTCTTCCTACACCGACTGGAGACGGTTGCGGCGGTGCGCCGTCACGTTGCGTTCTACGTTCCCGAATACAATGCAACGATTCCGCATGCAGCGTTTTCCGGGCAGACGCCCGATGAGGTTTACTTCGGCAGGGGAGGGGGCATTGCAGCGAAGCTGGAGTCTGGCAAACGAGCGGCGAGAGCAAGGCGGATAGCGGTCAACCGGGCGGCGTGGTGCGAGCGGTGCCGGGATCTTCCAGGGATCGTCTCGCAAGGAGCGGCTGCCTGAGGCCATGGCACGCCTCTGGGGTCAGTGTCCGGAAAGACCGTGGGTGCCTGCGTCAGAGGCAGCATCGGTGAGAATCGGGTGGCATAACTGGCGCACCTCGGGTTTCGTGCAGTAAGGCACCAAGAGTCGGGCCGGCGTCCGCCTACTTGTTTCCGACCCGTCCTCTCACCGGCACGCCTGTCGAGAACTCATACATATCCTGCCCTAGAAACACGGAAGACATGCCTGATATCTTCTCAACCTGTCTTCTTGACACGGGTGACATGCTTCGGGTCGAATCGAACGTATTGACGCCCGCTCGCCTTTTCCTGCACCTTCACGTCTTTGTAGATTGCCTGCAGGTCGTGGTTGAATCGCGCCGCGTGTTCGCCTCGCACCTTGCGGACCTCTTCAACGATGGGATCCTTCCACATTCTTCTATACCTCCAGCAGTTCCTCGGGCGTGCAGAGCACGGTTGGACGGTAGCCCTTTGCTATGCAGATCTCGTATGGTGCCAAAATTCGGCCGACCAAAAACGCGAGTGATGACGCGGTCTTGCTTGCGGCGTTAGCGAACAGCCACGGCCTACCGTTGGCCTTGGCCGCAGCCTACGCTCCGGTCCGT
>PIVZ01000990.1 GCA_003354045.1 bacterium | reverse complement strand
AGCCATCCTGCGAGCTGGGATGCACGATAGGGATCGAAGCCGCGCACCTCGATCCAATCCTTGATCTCCTCGAGCAGCAGCGAACGCACCTTGGAACGCGCACTACCGTCGGCGGGCGCTTCCGCTACACGGCCGAGGTCGTGCGGATCCCCGGCTACAACAGAAGTCGCTGACGCGTCGCCAGCGCCCTCCGCACCCGTAGCCGTCGCGCTATCGACGATGGAGCTCGAGCGCGTTGAAGAAGTAGCCGATTTCGAAGGCTGCCGTGTCGGGGGCATCTGAACCGTGGGTCGCATTGCGCTCAATATTGGTGCCGAAGCGCTTGCGCACCGTTCCTTCCTCGGCCTCGGCCGGATCGGTGGCGCCGAGAAGCTCGCGATGGCGCGCTATGGCGTTCTCTCCCTCGAGGACGGAGACTACGATAGGCCCCTCCGACATGAAATCGGTCAGCGTCGGAAAGAAGGGTCTCTCGCTGTGGACGGCGTAGAAGCCCTCGGCCTGGGCCTTGGTGAGTTTGACCATCTTGGTGGCCACCACCGTGAGGCCTCCGTTCTCGAAGGTCTCCAAGATGGCACCGATGGCATTCTTTGTCACCGCATCGGGCTTCACAATGGACAGGGTTCTCTCGATCATCTACTCGCTCTCTCCGTCTGCCGGCCAGGCCCTGGCACCGGTCTTCGTGGGCGCAAGAGCCGGCCGCCCCGGCTCAGCCGGCGCGGCACGACCTTGGCATAATTCGTTTCGTACCCGGGTCAGGCTGCGGCCTTCATGGCCGCGACCAACGTCACTCCGAGCTCGGCGGGCGTCTCGGCCACCTTGATGTCGGCCGCCTGGAGCGCGGCGATCTTGTCGGCTGCCGTACCCTTGCCACCGGAGATTATGGCCCCGGCATGCCCCATGCGCTTGCCCGCAGGCGCGGTGCGTCCGGCAATGAACGCAGCCACCGGTTTCTTCATGTTCGCCTTGATCCACGCAGCCGCATCTTCCTCGGCAGAGCCGCCGATCTCGCCGATCATCAACACCGCCTCGGTGCCATCATCAGCATTGTAGAGATCGAGGGCATCGATGAAGCCGGTGCCGATGATCGGGTCGCCGCCGAGGCCGATGCAGGTGGACTGGCCTATGCCGGGCTCGGTGAGCTGATGCACGGCCTCGTAGGTGA
>PIVZ01000989.1 GCA_003354045.1 bacterium | reverse complement strand
GCAGCACGGAACCACGCAGCGCCAGCTGGCCTGTATCGCCTCCAAGGCCCACAATAACTCGTCGCTCAATCCGTATGCGCAGTATACTTTCCCGCTCACAGTGGAGGAGGTCCTGGCGGACCGTGAAGTTGCCTACCCGCTGACACGTGCAATGTGCGCGCCGATCGGCGACGGCTCGGCTGCCGCCATCGTGTGCAGCGAGCGGTTCTTGAAGAAGCGCCTGGCCGGGCATCCGGCGGTGCGAGTTCGCGCCTCGGTGCTACGCTCGGGCATGCTCGACAGGGAGAACGACATCTGCGGGCGCGCTTCGAAGGCGGCATACGAGGCCGCCGGGCTCGGCCCCGACGAGATAGACGTGGCGGAGGTGCACGATGCCACCGCCTTTGGTGAGCTTCACCAGACCGAGCAGATGGGGTTCTGCGCAGTAGGGGAGGGCGGACCCTTTGCCGAGAGCGGCGCGACCTCGCTTGGCGGCAAGATCCCCATAAACACCAGCGGCGGCCTGATGTCGCGCGGACATCCGATCGGTGCGTCCGGGCTGGCCCAGACCTTTGAACTGGTTACCCAGCTACGTGGCACGGCCGGCGAGCGACAGGTGGAAAACGCGCGCATCGCCATGGCCGAGAACGGCGGCGGGACACTCGGCGACGGCGAGGCTGCGATGATGATTCACATCCTCGAGGCGGTTTCGTAGAGTGATTGCGAGCCGCCGCCGAGCCACGCTAACTGACTAGCGGCATTTCTTCGCTCCACGCTTGCCCTTGCAGGCCCCGGAGCAGCACTCGGTGTCGCTCACACAACCGTCGCGTACCGCTTTACAGTTACACTCGGCTGCGAGCGCGCAGTCGCCATCGCTGCAGTCACTAGGGCCGTCGCAGTCGTTGTCGATGCCATCGTTGCACACTCCCTCCACGACGGGGGCGGCACCGCAGTCCGTGCTGCACGAGCATTGGCTCTCCGGTGACTGGCATAGGCCGTCACCACAGACGGGCGGTGGGCCGCAGTCTCTTTCACACGTGAAACTGCTTTCGGTCCCGCCGCAGGTTCCGTCGCCGCAGCACGTCTCGGCATTGGTGGTAACGCAGGCTTGCGTGCACAGGCTCGCATCGCATCCGACTGAATTGAAGCCACCGTTGCCGCAACAGAACCTGCTTTGCTTCTT
>PIVZ01000413.1 GCA_003354045.1 bacterium | reverse complement strand
CGAGGTCGATGCCGACGGTCTGCTTACTATTGGGGATGCAGCTATTGAATGGCGCCACGTAGTCGCGGCTGTCGCCGTGAACCATCACCTTGTCATTGGGGACCCACACGTCGAGTGGCCGGCGTTCGTCGGTCCGCTGGGTCGCGTCGTAGTAGACACGGTACTGCTTGCCGTCCAGATGCTCGGCATACGACAGCGTCCTGGCGCCTTCCTGGGCATCGCTGTGTTCGAGCCGGTGGCCGTTCGTAATGACATCGGTCACGACCGTTTGTACGCGGTCGCCGGGCAACCCGAGCACGCGCGATGCGCAAAGGAGTTTCTGCATGCCCGTTTTTTGGTGGTATACGATGATGTCGCCACGGGCCACGTCCGCAAGCTCGGAATAAGCCTTGGTCTCGATCTTGACCCAGTCGTAGGACTTCATCACCGGCCGCATCCAGTTGCCGGTAACGCGGTGGCTTTCGACCCCCTCGGGAGGCGTACAGCCGCCGCCTGAAAGAGTAGCGAGTGCCATCGGAAGGACCAACACGGCGGTCGCGCGGCCCAACATTGACCGAATCGACTCAGGCCGTGCCAGCTTCCTGTCTCCCTTCCACCGTGTCGGCCATCTCGCGCATCTCTTCGAACGCATCGCGGACGTCGCCGGCGAAGTCTGCCACATCCGGCACGGCGTCCCAGTCGGCGTTGAACCCCCAGCATAGCTGCCCGTCGTAGCTGAACAGAGCGATCCCAATCCCCAGGTAATCCATCAACGGTACCTGCCCATAGTGCTCGAGGAGGCGCGAGTCGAGAAGGTAGAGCGGAAGCTGCGGGCCCGGCACGTTGGTCACCACCATGTTGATCGGTAGTGCCCGCTGGGCCATCCGAGCACCCAAGGTGAGTAGCGTGGACGGTGTCCACTCACCGACACGCATGATGGTCTCGGCACCGAGGGCCTGCTTGGACTCCTTGAGCACGGAGGTCACCTCACTGACCCGCCGGATGCGAAGCCTCGGGTCCTTCTCCGCCAACGGCAGAGGAATTATCCATGCGGACACTCGGTTGCCCATCGTCCCCTTCTCGCTGCTGCTGCGCATGCTGACGGGAGCAGCAACGCGGAAGTTCAGTGCGCGCGGGTCGAGACCGCGACGGCTGAGAAAACGATCGACCGCGCCTGTAACTGTCGCAAGAACGACGTCGTTGAGGGTCCCGCCCAGTAGGCGTTTGACCCGCTTGATATCCTCGAGCGGCATGTTGAGCCAGTCGAAGCGGCGGTGCGGACCTATCGGTCTGTTGAACGGAGTGTCCGAGACAGACTGCACACTGGTCAGGGTGTCGCCGAGCGCCGCGAGCTTCTCGCGTACTTCCGAAGTTGGATCGAGCAGATCTTCGAGGATGTCGGGAGCGGCGCGCAGCAAGTCGAGCGGCCCGCGTATCCAGCGCATCGCCTCGGCAGCCGCCAGCTCGGCATCACTCGGCGCAGGCCGCGGCTCCCAAGGCTCCGGCGGTTCGACCGTATCGGCCGGTTCCGACGACAGGAGCACCGACATCAACTCCACCCCCGACATACCGTCGACCATGCAGTGGTGGACCTTGTTGATCATTGCGAGCTTCTCGCCGCCGTCGAGCCCTTCTACGATCCACATCTCCCACAGAGGCTTCGCGCGATCGAGCTTCTGCGCCATGATGCGGCCGGCCATCAGCTTGAGTTGCTTGGGGTCACCGGGCTGCGGCAGGCAGGTGTGGCGAACGTGGTAGTGGATGTTGAAGTGGGCGTCGTCCACCCATACCGGATGGTTCTCGACGGGGACGTGGCGGATCACCTGGCGGTAACGCGGTATCAGATGCAGGCGCGAGGCCACGTAATCGCGAATGCGCTCTACGTCCACGCCGCCGCTGGCCGAGCGCAGGCCGCCCGTCTCAAAGGTGGCGATCCCAGAGACGTGCATGTGACTGCTCGGCGACTCAATAGCGAGAAAGCTGCTATCCTGGAAGCTGAGCCGGTCGTAGTAGGCCTCTGCCATCGATAACTCCTTACGCACCCACGGCGTCGATCTTCCTTTCTAGCCCTCGCACCCTCCGTGGTAAAGGCGCCCCGCGTCGTAGCTACTTCTGCGTAGACCTGAACTCTACCCGGGGATTTGCTAGACTGGAGATTCCACGCTGTCTTCTATGGAGTTCTTTGCACCCGGATTCATGCTGCGCGCATGGCGCAGCAACGATGAGTCGTCGCTGATGGCCCACGCCAACAACCGTAACGTATGGGTCAATTTGCGCTCCCGCTTCCCGCATCCATATACGCAGGCCGACGCGGAGGCATGGATAGAGCGTTGCCGGAAGAACCCGGACAGCGACGTGCAACTGGCCATCGTGGTGGACGGCGAAGCCGTAGGCGGCATCGGTGTCAAGGCGGAAGGCGGACAAACACGGCGTTTCGGTGAGATCGGCTATTGGCTGGGCGAAGCCCACTGGAGCAAGGGAATCGCGACCGAGGCCGTTCGCCTGGTAACGCCCCACGCTTTCGAGAAGCTGGCAGTGCAGCGCATCCAGGCCACAGTTCGGGAGTCCAATCCGGCATCGGCCCGAGTGCTCGAAAAGGCCGGTTACCGAGTGGTGGGGCGCTTGCGGAGAAGCGGGCGGCGGCCGAGCTCAAAAGTGGTCGAGTTCGTCTACGCCAAGGATCGCGACCAACCGCACCTGCCTCGCGCCGGCGAAGCGTTTTCAACCGACGCAGTTTCCTAACAACCCGCTCGCCAAGACCACGGCTGCCGAAACATGACCGCCGACGCCGGGCCTGTGAGCCGGAACTCCCCGTGAGGGCCGGCGGGCGACGACGGCTGGGCAGGATAGGCCGGACCGGCTATACATTACGCAGACGGCTGCGAAGTGGTTCGCGTACAAGCCGGGCTTCGAGCCTGCAAATGGCCGGTATTAGACCGATACTGCGGCACCTGACCGCGCTCGTACTTTTCGCCCTGGTTGCCGGCGGCAACGCACTGGCCCAGGACACCCCCGCCCTCTTCTACTTCTACAGCCCCGATTGGCGTCCCGGAAACCTCAACCTCCTTGCCGAGAGCATGGAGAAGATAATCGCCGAGGAAGGCGTCGGCGTCCGCTTTCAGGCCTTCGCGCGCTACGAAGATTTCGTCGAGCGACTCGAGATCGAGCGGCCGGAGTTCCTGGTCGCACCGTCGTGGTTCGAGAAGGTAGATCGCCTGGGGATGGACATCGAGCTGCTGGCGCGCCCGGTCCGTAACGGCAAGACCTCCTACCGAAAGGCTTTGATGACCGCCCCAGAGGTCGAAAGCCTCGAGAATCTCTCCCATGGGTCCATAGCGGCCACGGTGCATACCATGGGTCCGGGCGGAGACCGCACCGTGCTCGAGGTCTTCAACCTCGATCCAACCACGGCCAAGGTCATTCCGGTCCCCAAGGACATCGACGCGCTGTTGGCATTGAGCTTCGGCCAAGTCGACGCCGCCCTGGTGACTTCCGCGCAGTTCGAGATGGTCACCCGCATCAATCCGAACATTACCAAGGGATTGCAGGTGTTGGCGTTCTCACCCGAGATCGACTTCCCGGGGGTGTACGCCACCAACAAGGCATCCGAGGACATGCGCCGTGGGTTCGCACATGCCCTTGGACGGCTCAATAAACACGAAGCCGGCCGGCACCTGCTCGAGCAGCTCGGCTACGAAGAGCTCCGAGTGAAGCTGAGCGTGCGCCGTATGACTCGATCGCCCGCCGAAGAGGCGAGCAAGGGCGCCGGCGAGGCAGGACGATGAAGCCGCGCTTCCTTCATGTCACGTCTGCAACCGTGGCAACGCTGCTCGCTGTCGTCTGCGACTGGTCGATCGGCCTTGCGCCGGCGGCCGTTCATGCTGGAGAGATCGGCGCCGCTGTCGAAATCTTGATCGTCAAGAGCGACGATCTGCCACAATACGATGCACCGATCGAGGCCTTCCTCGACCAGATGGATGCGAGCACGCGAACCCTGTGCATCTTCGGCTCGCGTGAAGAGGGAACGCAAGCACTCGGGCAGGTCATAGAGAGCGGCAAGCCTCGTGCCGTGTTCGCGTTGGGCGCGCAGGCGGCCCACCTGAGCCGGAGCCTGTTGCCGGACACGCCAATGGTGTTCGCGATGGTGCTGGGTTGGGAACGCTACGCCTTCTCCCGCGGTCCTGCGACCGGGGTCGCCGTGGACGTGCCGGTCGAGGTCCTGTTCACGCACTTCAAACTCATTCTTCCCGAACTCGACACCCTCGGGGTGATCTACAGCGATCACAGCAGCGCTTCCATGGAGCGGGCACGCCAAGCCGCCGGCAGCGTCGGCATCAGGCTGCGCGAAGAGGAGGTAGGGCACGCAGATGAGGTGCAGGGCGCGTACCGACGGCTGCGCACCGAAGTGGACGCGTTGTGGATGGTGCCGGATCCGGTTGTCGTCACGGTGGACAACTTCCGCTATCTGGCGACGAGAACGCGCCATGACGAGCTCGCTTTCCTGACCTTCTCCGAAAACTTCGCGCGCGCCGGGGGACTGCTTTCGGTTGCTCCCGACTACCGCACGGTGGGCGCGCAGGCGGCAGTCCTGCTCGAGCGTTTGCTCGAAAACCCGGCGACTCCGCCGCCGGTTCAGTCTCCCATGGCGAGCAAGCTCGTGGTCAATCGCGAGACGGCCGACAGTCTCGGTATCCACCTCGACGCCGACGTAATCGACATCGCCGATATCATCGTGGGTTACGA
>PIVZ01000412.1 GCA_003354045.1 bacterium | reverse complement strand
AAAGCCGGCATTTTTTTATAGGTCGTTTTCCAGTTGGCCTGATTCAGCGCATAGTCGCCTTCTTGATCGGCGCGGGTTACAAGCTCCTCGATGCCGTTGATGATGAGCGGTCGCTGGGCCTCCAGCATGACCTCTTCGGCGTCTGTGTAGAGTTCGCGTGTGGTGAGTGTTCCGCCCGTGGACATGCGGCAGAAAGTGTCCGAGATCCACGGTCTGAGGTGCGAGAGGTTGTCGTAGTTGAGACACCAGGAGTTCTGGGCCGCTATGACGACATCGTGGGCACTTCGAGGTTCAGTACGGGCCAGGGCCTTGCCGGGGTCGATCAGGCGCTTGAGAAGCCTGCTAAGGGTGCTCTTCCCCGTGCCCTGCTCACCGTGAAGCACCAATACCGGATACGGCCCTGTAGGGCGGAGAGCGCCGACAAGCCAGGCCAGCACCAAGGTCAGGTCATCCTGGCTGCCGAGGTTCAAGAAGGGCTCTAGCAGTTCAAGGGTGCCGCCGGGTTCCGGCGTGGGTAGGGGCAACAGACCCCGCGGCCGCTCAAACCTCACCGGGGGAGCCTGGGTTATCTGCCAGCCAAACGGCGTGATCTCGACGGCCTCGTAGGCCTTGTTGCCGAGATCGAGGTAGATGCGCCCGCCCTCGTGGCCGATCCGGACGAACACGGTCTCGGCCGTGCCCTCGATGACCGCCTTGGCCTCCAGCAGGCCCAGGGCGTCGGCCATGGCCTGACTGCCCGGCGGCTTCCCGTATGCCTTATAGAAACGCTGACAGAGGTGACTGCGTAAGCCCTTCGAGCGTATCCGGTAGGTTTCCTGATGGTCGCCCACGGGAAGAGTCGCGTAGCAAATCTCACCATCCGGCGTGTGGAACAGCTCGGCGTCTTCCACGAGCGCCACGAGTTGAGCTGACTGAGTGTCTTTCGGCGTTGGCTGTGGTCCGTCAGCCGGAGTGGGTGTCTCGGTGTCAGATGCCGGGTCGGGACTGTCGTCCAGTTCGGTGCGTATTGCTTCAGCTAGTTGTGTGTCTTTCATGTTTCCAAAGCGCGAGGCGTTCTGCGTCGTCGCCCTCCGAGAGTATGCGTAGGTAATCTTCGAGAATGACGGCGCGGTCGTAGTGGCGCGCGAGCTTAGCCTCTGTGTCGGCCAGGAGCGTCATCCCGCCAGCGACGTTGGCCAGCGCCGGCTTGTCCATGAAGTGCTTGAGGATGTCTGCGTGGAACGCGGCGTCTTCCTCGTGTTCTGCCAGCTCTATGCAGTAGCGTCGCCATGCTTCCCCTTCCCAGTCTCTGAAGGTCCGGACGACCTGGTAGTCGTCGCGCCGCTGTAGGGCTTCCCTGAGCCGTTTCTGGCCCTCTGGGGATGGGTTCTGTAGCCCTGCCGTGGTTATGCCAGCCATTGCTGCGAGGCGCTCCACAGCCTGGGGAAACGTCAGCCCTTCGGCCAGTTCGACGAACCTGAACGCGTCGCCGCCGCGGCCGCAGCCGAAGCAGTGAAACACGCCCTTGCCGGGGTTGACGCTGAATGAGGGCTGCTCGTCGTCGTGGCCCGGCAGGGGACAACGCCCGTATCGGTTCCGGCCGTTACCCGACAGGGACGTATACGCTGCGACGACAGCGCCGAGATCTACAGCGGCACGCACTGCCTCGACGGCCTCGCGTCTCATCTTGCCGCTTCCTGAGTCCGAGCAACGAGGTCACCAACTATGCGGAGGGCCGAGGATATGTTCTCTCGCACCAGTTCCTGCTCGACGTCATCCGCGGAGGCGGACGACCTAGGCTCACCGACCAGCTTCAGGGCCAGGCACAGCAACTGAGCTGTCTGGGCTCTGTCGAGTAGAGGCCAGGCGTCGGCGAACTCTGCCAGGAGCGCTCGCTCGCCAGGGCTGAGCACGTGGCTGGCGCGTGCGCACCATTCGATCAGCGGTTGGCTGAATTCCTGGCGGTGGACTACTTCGAGCACCGTCATGCCACACTCCCCTTGTCGGAGGTGGAGGTGCGGAGGCGAGCGACGACGTAAGCGCGCACGTCGTGTGGTCTGTAGCGGACGGCAGAGCCGATCTTCACGAATGGTGGCCCTTGGCCTGCCCAGCGCCATTTCTGAAGGCAAGTCCGTTGCAGCCCCAGGTAGGCGGCGGTTCGTATCTCGTCCCAGAGCGGTTCATCGGGTTCCGACCGCTGGTTGCTGGGAGGGCTGGGGTCCCGGCCCTTTGCCGCGAGAGCATGGCGATTGCGTTGCTTAGATCCTGGCGTGGGGGATTCCCGGCGTCCGCTTGTCCCGGTCGCGGGGGCTCCGCATTCGTGTGGTGTCTGGTTGTGGTTGCTCATCATTTGAAGCTCCTTCCTGCGGTTATGCTTCTGATGATGAGACCGGACAGGGCTGCACGCACGTCCGAATAGAGAACCAATTTCGCGCCTATTCTCGGACGCGAGAAAGCCAGCGATATGGGCAGTCAGGTAGGCTAGTGAGTCCGCGCGCTCCCGTCGTCCAGGGTGGTCGCGGCGTTGTGACGGACGAAACTTTCGGTGATTGCCGCGTCCGGGAAGTGCTTGCGAAGCTTATCGTAGAAGCGACAGGCCATTTCCATGAACGGCGTGCGTACTTGATGGCGTTCCTTGTTGTCGCTGTGGGATGTCCTGGTACTTGGCGGCGTGCTCGTCAACTTCGTATACAGGGTGCCCAGGAGCCGGATCACCTGCCGGTTAGCTTCTTGCCGTTTGCCCACGGGTGGGACATCCCAGTTACGGGGCGAACAGTCTTGCTCTGCGTGTCGCGCCCACCGGAACAGTTCTCGGAGCATTTCACGGATTTCTATAAGCCGTGCCGGGGCTGCCAGTGCCGCCTCCGCCATTTCTCTCTGTTCGTCGATGCTGGGTTCCCTATGTGGTTGCTCTCTTGCCAGCTGGGCGAGGATTTTGCCGCCCTCGGAGTCGTCAGCCGCCCACATCGCACCGAAGAGCTCGCGAGCCCTGTTAGAAAGAGGGTCAGTGGCTTCTTCTAGCAGGTCGAGCAAGGCGAGGGTGTTACGGGAGAGTTGTGCGTAGAAGTCGGCACGCTGACGCGGAGTAGGCGCACGGTCTCGGTTCGCGGCCGTTAACTGGTACGTGATTGCGGCTGCGTCGAAGCCCTGTTGGGCCAACAGCGCTGCCCCGTCGTCGTCAGCCACGCTGAGTGGCTCAATTATCCAGCGTGCATCGTCGAGGCTGATTAGGTGGGTGTATTGCTGGGAGAGGGTATCCATGGCACCTCCGCTCGTGCCTTCCGCAGGAGAAGCCGCAGCAGGCCAGCACGGACTCTGGCCTTTCGGGAGCTACCCTAGCTGCGGCGAACAGGTTACTTCACGGCGCGCAAAGCAGGGCGGCCGGAGTCCAATGCCTCAGCAAGTCTCGAACCGATCTCGTCGGTTGCCTTCCGCAGCGGGTCATCAGCCAGGTGAGCATAACGCTCGGTCGTGACGGATGAGCCATGGCCCAGCAGGTTGCCGAGCACGGGCAGGCTGACGTTGGCACCAACCGCGACGCTAGCGAAAGAGTGCCTCAAGTCGTGGATATGTACGTCCTGGAACTTGGCCTGGGCACGGATGGCATTCCACTCCCGCTGAATGGTCCACCGTCTATTTCCGGGCTGGGGTCCTTGGATTACCCACGGAGAACCGTTGCAGTGCTGAGCCAGCTTCTCAAGTATCTCCGCAGCCGGTGAGTTGAGCGGGATGTCCTTGGCTCCGGTCTTGCTGTCGGCGAGTCGTAAGTATCCGCGCTCCAGATCGACGTGTTCCCAGCGGAGACTGAGAATCTCGTTCTTCCGGGCACCAGTCAGGATCAGGAGTTGGATGGCCGCGACAGCCTGAGCTTCGTCGGTGCCGGTGCGCTCAACCTTGGTCAGTGCGTCGCCGAGTCTTCCCAGTTCGTCCGGCGATAGGTAGCGCCGGCGTGGTGTTTCCTTGAAGCGCTTGATGGCCTGGCAGGGATTCGTCCCGAGCGGGCGGAGTCCCCACTCGCGTTCGGCCAGATTGAACATCGTCTTGAGTAGCGCGAGGGTCCGATTGGCCGCGACCGGGGTATCTTTCATCTTCTGCAGCAGCTTGCCGATGTCGGTCCGAGACACTTCGTCCACGCGTTGGCCACCGAGCTGCTTTTCGATGTCGTGCTTGTATATGCGCCGGTCTTCCTTCCAACTCCGCTCCTTCTTGTGGACCTGTCCATGCTCGGCCAGGAACCTCTTCCAGAGCTCCGCGACGGTCAGTGCTTCTCGCTTTGCGCGCTTCTCGGCGGTTGGATTCTGGCCCGCCCGCATCCCTCGAAGCGCTGCCTCCGCTTGTTTGCGCGCTTCGGTTGGCGTGAGTGGCCCGTGCTGGCCTATGGATACCCGCCGGATCTTCCCATTGACTCTGGTCTGGGCGATGTAGACCCGCCGCCCCCGTGGCGTGATCTTGCAGCCGAAGCCGGGGAGTTGAGAGTCCCATAGGAACTGGTCGCGGGAACCCGGCCGTATGGCTTCGATACTGCGCTTGGTGATCTTGGCTCTCATTCTGGGTACCTCCTAGCAATCACATAGCAACCACTAGCAATCAATACCCATCTTAGTCACCTGAGTGTCTAGTGCAACCAGAAACGAGTATTGCACTAGTATTTCCGATGGATCAGCGAACTCCATCTAGCTCCGTCTAAATGGGTCTATAGGCCAATTCCCTGACTCTGGATCAGGGGATTGCAGGTTCGAATCCTGAC
>PIVZ01000988.1 GCA_003354045.1 bacterium | reverse complement strand
GATGAGCCTCCCGAACGGAGGAGATCGCCATGACCCGAACCGTGTGCGCCATTGACGCCTGGGCCACCTTGGTCCTTCCCGGCACGATTGATCGCTGGCCGGCTGAGTTCATCCACATCTTCAAGCGGTACCGCACGCTCGAGCAGTTCGAGCGCGGCATGAGCGTCGAGGAGCTCATCGACAACATGGACCAAGCCGGCGTCGAGAGGCTGATGCTCTCGGCTTTCGGCTACGGCGATGTCGAGATCATCACCAACGAAGAGGTCGCCGAGATTTGCGGCAAGCATCCGGAACGCTTCACCGGTGTCGGCACTATCGACCCACGTGGCAAGCCGATGGACGTGGTGCGTGGTGTCGAGCGGCTCTCCAAAGAACTCGGCCTGCGCGGTGTGCGGCTCGAGCCTTACGCTTACGGCGACGGCATGGTCGGCACGCCCCCCAACGCGAAGATGTACTGGCCGGTCTATGCCAAGTGCGTAGAGCTATCGTTGCCGGTAGCGATCCAGGTCGGCCACACGGGCCCGTTGCTGCCCTCGGAGGCCGGCCGGCCGATTTACTTGGACGAGGTCGCGCTGTCGTTCCCCGAGCTGGTGATCCTCGGCTGTCACCTCGGGCAACCGTGGCACGAGGAGATGATGATCCTGGCCTGGAAACACCCGAACGTTTACGTGGAGACGAGCGCGCGCACGCCCAAGCACTGGCCGCAGTCGTTCGTCGAGTTCGCGAGTGGTTACGGTCAGGACAAGGTGCTGTGGGCCACGGATTATCCGCTGCTCACCTTCGACCGCACGCTTGCCGAGTTGCGCGATCTCGGCGTCTCGGACGCCGCGTATAGCAAGATCGTTCGCGAGAACACGATGCGCGCGTTCGGACTCGAGGGCTGAGACGTGGACCCTGCGGCGATGGAGGCCACGCTCGCGAGGATTCCCTATACGTGTGGGTTGGGTCTCACGCTCGCTCGCATGGCCGACGGCGAGGTGCGCATGACGCTTCCCGACGGCGAGACGAATCGGAATCTCGCAGGAACAGTGCACGCGGGGCTGCTGTTCACGCTGGGCGAGACACTGGCCGGTGTGGCCGCCGGATTCGATACTCTCGACCGGGCTTTTCCTTTCGCGCGAGGGGCCAAGATTCGCTACATCCGCCCGGCGCGCGGCGCCGTGCAT
>PIVZ01000987.1 GCA_003354045.1 bacterium | reverse complement strand
GTGATGGTGGTCGGGCCTCCTTGGATGCCTTCGCTGATGAGCACCCCGTTGATCGCGTCCAGCTCGGGCAGCGAGAAGATGCCGGCTGCGTTGGTGCCCGGTGCGACGTCGACGTGATGCCGCAGTCGGGGGTACAGGCCGCCGTTGGGACCGGTCGGCGCGGTGGTGCCGTCGAGGACCAGCTCTTGTCCTCCCAGCTCGGCGCGTACCGAGAAGTAGCCGGCCTCCGAAGTAGTGGTGCTACAGGTCCCGTCCGGACAGCTCATGCTCACCGTTGCACCGCCGAGGCCGATGAGCGAGGCGCCGTCGCCGGCCAGCACCACGATCTGGCCTTCGACCGTCGCGCGTACCGACGTGAGTGCGGTACCGGTCACGACGTCGGCCTGGCCGAAGTCGTCGCCGACCGCCAGCGTGAACACGTCGGGCGCCGGGATCGCCAGTGTCTTTGCTTTGACGTTGTACTTGAAGCCGTCGTTCGTCGGCACAATCTTCACGCCTTTCAGGCTGTTGAGCGCCTTGCTCTTGAACTTGAGCTTGCCGTTGTCGTCGACCTCGACGGCGGCCGGATCGAGCGTCTCCTCGAAAGCGCCGAAGCTGACGCGGATGGGGTCGATCGCGAGGTCGATGCCGTCGGTGGCGGCGCCCAGAGTGAAGAAGCCCTTGGCGATGAACTTGGTCTTGAACAGTTTTTTCGCTGGGTCGGTTGGGCTCGGCGCTTTCCGCGGCGCTTTGTACTTGGCCTTGAGCGTCATCGAGTCGAACAAGACATCGGCGTGGGTGAGCGTGGGCGACGCGAGAAGCGCCGCCACGGCGAGCAGGCAGCCGAATCTTTGCAGCATGGCGTTTTTTCCTTTGGCAGCCCTGCCCCCGCTGCCGCTGCCGCGACAATGGCTAGTAGCCGTTTCCTCAACAGTTATTCAAAAAAGGGGTCGAAGCCCCAGTTCGACTACGCGCCGGGTGACGAAGAGTTACATTGGGCTGGCCACCGAGCCGCTCCCGCAGAATCCGATCTTCCGCCTGCAGGTAGTCGATGACGTCTTGCTGCCTCCGATTCACCCAGCGGCCATGGTCGCGACGAGGGATTGAAAGGATGGCGTGAGCATGGACCACAGCGGAGGCTGCCACCAAGGCCAACGGTACGCCGTGGCTGTTCGCTAACGCCGCAAGC
>PIVZ01000986.1 GCA_003354045.1 bacterium | reverse complement strand
AGAACGCCCTCTTCCTTGACAAGCGATTGAAGCTGGAGAGATCTCGTCACTTTTTTCCTTCAGGCAACCGGGTCGAGAACCACAACGGGAATGCCACGCTCGGTTGCCTTCTGGTAATCAACATAGGGCGGGTACATCTCACACATCTGCTTCCAGATCCGCTCTCTTTCCTCTCCCTCGGCCTCCCGCGCGCGAGCGGAAACGGCCAGCGCACCAACCATCAGATCGCACTCGGGCTTCTCGAGAAGATTCGAGTACCAATGGGGATGGGTCGGCATGCCGCCCTTGGACGCGATGATGGCGTAAGAGTCTCCGACGTTTCCGTAGAGGAGGGGCGCAAGCCTCTTCTCTCCAGATTTTCTACCTGTGGTGGTCAGAAGCAGCGTCGGAAGGGGCCCGGGCCCTCCGGCCACGCTCGAGTCCCACATGTGAGCCTCTTCAGGATCGGATTTGTACAACTCGATATGCTTGGCGATCCAGGGAATTTCAGCAAAGTTCATGAGATATCCTTGTCATGCAAGATTCGATGGCGCGGTATCGCCCAAACCCGATCGACGAGGTCAAAAAATGGTGGGTTTGCATCCAGCGCGGCTTCACTCATCGGTTGCCTCCAACGGCCGAGGTCAGGGCGACAGCTCGAAGCCGCGGGTGCACGGCACTCGTACCACGCAGGCATGATGCGTTCAACGCCGAGAATTTGCTCGCCTACGCTTCGAGCACCGCCTCGCACTCCCGGACGATCTCGGCTGCCGCGCCGGGCGCCGCGAGCGCGGCCGTGCGTGCGGCCATCGCCACGAGCTTGTCGGAGTCGGAGAGAACGGCGGCGAGGCGGCCCGTGATCTCGCCCGACGACCAGACGGCCTCGCCGACCCACCAGATGCCGGCCTGTTGCTCGCACGCGCGTGCGTTCGCCCCCTGGTGGTCACCGGCGTAGTCGGGCAGCGGGACAAGTATGCAGGGCAAGGCCGAGGCGGCGAGCTCGGCGATCGTGGTGGCCCCGGCACGTGTAATGGCAAAATCCGCCCGACGGCACGAGGCGGCCATGTCGTCGGTGCGGCGTTCGACCTCGGCCGTGATGGATGCGTCGGCATAGGCTCTGGCAACGGTCTCGGGAGCGATGCCGGCGGTGTGGTGCTCGACCTCGAGATCGATTCCCCGAGCGCGGACGC
>PIVZ01000411.1 GCA_003354045.1 bacterium | reverse complement strand
ACTCCACCTATTTGTCAACTCGCGTCTTCGACCGTCAAGACCTGCTCGGCCAGCAACGCGAGCGGAAACGGCTCCGACTCCGCAAGCCTTCTCTGGCCCGGGAACCATTTGAGGGATTCGGCAAGCTCGACGCCCGTGTCCGAGGAGAGCCCGGTATCGATCAGCTTCCGAGCGATCAGGATGTACTCGTCGTGAAGCATCTGCACGTGCTTCTCGGCACTCCTCTCTCTCTCCGGTACGTTCTTGAAATCAAAGTACTCCCGTACGCTGGACGGCGGCTTGAAAATCAACACCGGCCTCTTCAGCTCGTCCTCCTCGAGGCGACCGCGCACGGTGGATTCATAGAGCATGGGCGCAAGGTCTTCGTGCGTGATGTTCCAGTGCGGCCCGTACGGCTTGTGCGTGAAGAAATCGATCCTGCCGTCCTCATCTATCGCTATCGCAAAGATGGCGCCGGGGAACTGGGCCTGGGATGATTCATAGTCGCAGTAGATCATCCGGCCGCAGGAGCGCTGTTTGTCATCGTTCGTACGCGCGGGCTCAGCATCGACCACGGCAGCGGGTTCATCGACGCTCTCGGCTGCCACGGCGGCGAGGTTCGTGTTAGCCGCGGCCGGAGCCGCCCCTCTCACTTTTGCCCCAGCAATGAGGCCTCTCACGCTCGCCAGAGCCGCACCGGCGACGCTCTCGCTCTGTTCGGCTGGAGCCCCGACCTTCTCCTTCGCCGCGACAGGCTTCACGCTCTGCACTGCTCGGACCGCGGTCGCAGGGTTGGCCCGCTCTTCGGCACTCACGCAGGGGATACTTACCGTCACGGTGGTGCCCTTGCCCACCTCGCTATCGATGAAGAGCTTGGCCTTGAAGTCCTTGACCGTCTGTCGCACGAACACGAAGCCGAGAGAGTCGAGCTCGCCGTCCAGGGTCTGACGCTCTTTCATCAAGTGCAGTTTCTTCTGGGGCGTCATGCCTGCCCCGTTGTCGGTCACCGTCAACTCGACATGGTCGCCTTCCGCGGCCACGGTTACGCGGACCAACCCCTCGGTCGTGTCGTCCATCGCATCGACGGCGTTCATGACCAGGTTGAAGTACATCCGCCTGAACCGGTAGCGGTTTCCGCCAATGACCGCCGAGTCCGGCTTTTCCATCTCGATGGTCGCGTTGGCGCTGCTCTTCTCGGCGACGTAGGCCGACACCACGTCGCGCGTAAAATCGTGGAGCTCGGTACCCACGTCGAACTCTTCGTAGAGTCCTTTCTCCTCTTCCTCTTCGCGGAAATGCAGAATGCGATTGTAGACCCCGCGGATCCAGCCAATGCAGTTCTGGTACGGGGCGCGCGACCTGGCGGAGTGGGAATCCCCCGGGAGGAAGGTCAGAACCTTGTCGATTCTCCCCCACAGCGGGTTGAGGATCAGCTCGCAAGTGTCGAAGATCGTGTCCACGTAGTGCTTGCCGACCATGAGGACCGTGCGGTCGGGGGAGAAGCTCCTCACCGCATTGGAGTAATCCTGGAAAGCCTTGCGCAAACCGACGGCTTTGGCCTTCAGCGCCAGCAGATCTTCACCGTGAAGGATCTGCGCTTGGTCGATGCTGTAGATCTCCAGGTCTGTGTTCAATGTCACATGGAAGTGGACGATCTCATTGATGAATCTCTCCACGCGCAGATCGTGGATGAGAAACTTGATCTCGGCGACCTCCTTCTTGATGCCGTCTCTGTAGTCAGCCATGGCTCAACTTGCCCGTGTACCTGAAGTTCTCCGGACAATGAGAAATTTTAGCCGCACTGGGGCCACAGTTCCACCGTGTGGCAGGCATCGGATGGCCGGGAGGCCGGGAAGGACGCCCGGTAGGGCAAGGGGCGGGGCGCCCAGAACGGAGAAAGCGGGGCCGCCCGAAGGCGGTCCCGAGCTTGTGGCTGGTGTGGCGCACGGGGTCCGGCGGGCCGCTCCGACGGGGGACTTGCCGTCGAAGCGACCGCTCGGTGCTCCCTATTTGATGCCGGCCACCTCTTCGAGCATGTCGGTCGTGACCGACTTCGGCCGCTCGATGGGGTAGCCGAGTGCCCTGTCCCAGGTGATGTTGGCCAGCACGCCGATAGCCCGTCCAACGCCGAAGAGCGCGGTGTAGAAGTCGTACTCCTTGACGCCGTAGTACCACTGGATGACACCGGAATGGGCATCCACGTTCGGCCACGGGTTCTTGGCCTTGCCTTGCTCGAGGAGAATGTCCGGAGCGACCTTGTAGATGCTCGAGACCACCTTGAAGAGGTCGTCATCGGGCAGGTACTTCAGACAGTACTCGCGCTGCGCCGCGTAGCGCGGGTCGGTCTTTCTGAGCACCGCATGACCGTAGCCGGGAATGACCTGTCCGCTGTTGAGCGTCTCCCAGAGGAACTTCTTCAAGTCTTCCTCGGTCGGCACCTTGCCGCCGAGCGCCTCGAAGACGTGCTGGATCCATCCGAGAACCTCTTGGTTCGCCCTGCCGTGCAGCGGTCCTGCCAGCGCGTTGATGCCGGCAGAGAGCGCGTAGTAGGCATCCGAGAGTGTGGAGGCGACCAGGTGCGTGGTGTGAGCCGACGCATTCCCGGACTCGTGGTCCGAGTGGATGATGAAGTACATCCTGGCGACATCGTCGTAGGGCGGGTCGATGCCCATCTGATGGGCGAAGTTACCACCCATGTCGAGATCCATATCCGGCTCGATGGGCGTATCGGCCCGGTATTTCATCCTGTAAATGTAGGCGGCAATCCCCGGGAGCTTGGCGAGGATGTCGGTGGAGTCCTCGTACATGGACTCCCAAGCCGTCATCCTGTCGTAGCCGGCCTCGTAGGCCTCGGCGAACTTGGACTCGCGCCGCATGACGATAATGGCGGCCGAGAGCATCGCCATCGGGTGGCTGTCGCGCGGCATGGCCCGAAGTACATCTATCACGTACTGCGGCACCGGCCTGCGCGCCTTGAACTCAGCGACGACCTCGTCAACTTCGATCTTGGTGGGCACATCGCCGGTCAGCAGATAGTACCAGAAGCCTTCCACGTACGGGTAGTCCTTCCCCGGCGGTTTGGGGAGCGCTCCCATGACCTCTGGAATGGTCTTCCCTCGAAAGCGGATGCCCTCGACGGGGTCCAGGTAGGAGATATCGGTGACGAGGCAGCGGACGCCTCTGGCGCCGCCGATCGCTTGCGCGATGGTCACCTCCCCCACCTTCGCATCGCTGTGCTCCTTGAGTAGCTTCTGCGTTCTCGGGCGGTGAGCCTCTATCTTGCTTGCCAGAACGTCCTTAAGTGACATAGCCAGTTCCTCTCTCTCTCAGTTGATGTTGTAGAAACCCCGCTCCCACCGTACACGGCGAAAGCTCCTTCACTCTCCGAGACGACCATTGCACGCACATGGCAAGCGTCCCTATCCGCTGTGGCACCCTGAGGATGTCGGCACGCGCGGGCCTAATGCAACGTCTGCGCCCGTCGTCGCCAACCGCCTCCATCTCCGGCTCTGTATCGTGGGACCGCTGGGTGCACCGTGCTGGCGCACCACGAAACGCTGCGTCGGGGGTGTGGGCGCGGCTCTGATCTGCAGGCGAAACAGGGGTGATCAAGCCTTCCATCCTCACGTCCAGAAATACCACACCATGGTGCTCATGGGGGCCACGACGCGCTTTTCCCGGCAAGAGTAGCCACGAAAAACGAAATTCTCAAACTCTCCAGAGCCTCGGCTCTAATATCTAATGTAACGATTCGTGTTGGTCGGCAGCGCCTGTTGCCCGGCACGAACTCCGGCCGCCCCGTGCTCTTTTTTTGTTGGATTTTCAGCCGGTTAACGGCGGGATCACGCGCATCGCTTCATTGTTCTCCGCGGTCTGAAAGCAAGCCACGGCCGCCCGGTCTCGATCGCCATAGGTCGGCCATCTAGCAACTCTGCGACAATGCGACCCCGCGGTAGCGCACCGCGTGCTGCTCACCAAGACGCGAACATCGTCCCCAGCGTGGCGATCGTCGCCTCCACCCTCCTGTGGGGCACGATGTGGATCCCACTTCGCGAGCTCGACGGCGCCGGTCTCGGTGGCGTGTGGGCAACCGCCGGCGGCTACATCCTACCTCTCGCTATCTTGCTGCCGCTCGCCTTGCTACGCCGCCGCCACCTCGCGACAGGCGGCCGCCCCCTACTGACGGCCGGGCTGTTGATGGCCGTCTGTATAGCGCTCTACTCCGAGGCGCTGCTCAGGGGCTACGTCGCACGCGTGATGCTGCTCTTCTACCTCACGCCGGTGTGGAGCACGCTGCTCAGCCGTTTCATGCTCGGCGCGCCGATCACCCGGCAGCGTACGCTGACAATAGCCCTCGGCCTTGCCGGGATGTTAGTGGTCTTCGGCATCGGCGAGGAGCTGCCGATACCGCGTACCGCGGCCGAGTGGATGGGCCTGTTGTCGGGATTCCTCTGGGGCCTCTCGATGATTCATCTGAGACGAACCGAAGAAGCGTCCGACCTGGACAAGCTCATCGTGTTCTTCCTCTTCGTCGGCGTTGTGTTCTCGCTGTTTGCGTTGATACCGGGAGGACGGACCTGGACTTTGCCTACGCGTGACGCGATTCTCGCATCCACGACCTGGCTGCTTGCCTTCGGCCTGCTATGGATGCCGCCTGTCATTTGGCTGACCATGTATGGCGGCAGCCGGCTCGATCCCGGGCGTGTGGCTATTCTCGTCATGCTCGAGATAGTGATCGGCCTGGCGACGGCGGCACTGCTGA
>PIVZ01000985.1 GCA_003354045.1 bacterium | reverse complement strand
TGGAGGACTTGTTTACCGAAGCGCCGGAGTTCATGAACTGGGGCCTGAGGCCGATAACCGATCTCTTCGCTGAACACGGCATCTCAGAGAAGGCCAGTGCGGTGCTTCTCGGCGAGGGCGGCGATTACTGCGTTCCTCCCTCGCGTACGCCGCTGGTCCTGCAGGCGGGACTCACCGATCACTATATGCGCGGGGCCTTCTACCCGGATGGCGGGGGGCAGGCGATGTCCGCGCGGCTTGTAGAGGCCATTCGCGCTTACGGTGGCGCGGTATGGACGCGCTCACCGGTGGCGCGTGTGCGCATAGACAACGGCCGGGTGAGTGGCGTCGTCCTGGCCAAGACCGGCGAGGAGATCGATGCCCCGGTGGTCGTGTCCAATGCCGATCTCAAGCGAACCGTGCTCGACCTGGTGGGCAAAGACCACTTCTCACCCGAGACGGCCGAGCGTGTCGAGGCGTTTCGCATGTCGTTGCCGCTGTTCATCGTCTACCTCGGCCTCGACATCGATCTCGGCGCCGCCGGGCAGGCCAACACCAACTACTTCAAGTGGGGCAGCTACGACATCGAGGGCATCTACCAGAAGGTCGAGGCTGGAGAGATGCCCGACGACAACCTGGTGTTCCTGACGGTCACCTCGCTGAGAGACCCGTCGAATCGGCAAGTGGCTCCTGAGGGCCACACGAACTTGCAGATAATGACGATGACACCTCGCGAGTACGGTATGTGGGCGGTGGACAAGGGACCGGCCGACGGCGGCTCGTATCACCGCGACCCCGAGTACCGGCGCCGTAAGGAAGAAGTGGCCGAATGGCTGATCGATGAAGCCGAGGCGTTGATCCCCGGCATCCGCGACCACATCGATTGGCAGGAGGCTGCCTCGCCGGTTACGCAGGAGCGCTTCACTCGCTCCACGGGAGGAACCTCGTACGGCATCGAATACGCCTGCGATCAGATGGGCCCGTTCCGCATCGGACCCGCGACCGAGATCCCGGGGCTGTTCCTGTGTGGAGCCAGCGCGCCCGCCGGCCATGGCATCTCCAACGTCTTGAAGGGTGGCGTGGCTGCGGCAGCTGCGGTGCTCGACAAGAACCTGATGCAGGCGATGCTCTCCGGCGAGGTGCTCGGCGATCCGGATGCCCTGCCCGAGATGACCGAGGAGTGGGATCCGTG
>PIVZ01000984.1 GCA_003354045.1 bacterium | reverse complement strand
CGGCTCGCGAGCATTTGTAGTCTTTGGTCGGCGAGGGGCTGCTCGCGAAGGAGCCGGGGCGCGCCCGTTGCTTCAGGATGCCGGCCGGCTCGGGCCGTGACGTCCCCACTCGCTTCGTCCCCCTGCTCGGCCGCGTTCAGGCCGGTCAGCTAACCACTGCCCTGGAAGACCCCGACGGCTACCTGGCCATCCAGTCGCGCTTTGCCGAGGAGGACCTCTTCGCCCTGCGCGTGCGCGGCGAGAGCATGACGGGCGCCGGCATATTTCCGGGAGACGTCGTGCTGGTTCGCCGCCAGCCGAGTGCCGAGTCCGGCGAGATCGTCGTGGCCTTGGTCGGGGACGAGGCCACCGTCAAAACGCTGCGCATGAAAAGAAAGCGAGTGGAGCTGCACCCGCACAACCCGAACTTCGATGTCATCGTCCCCGACCCACGCGAGCTCGGCATCCTCGGCAAGGTAGTCGAGGTGCGCCGCTATCTGGACAAGATGCATCTGGCGGCAAGTCCCTTCGGCTCGCCAGCGGCCGGCGCTCCAGGAGCGGCGCATGTCTGATAACACCGCAAAAGAGATCGCGACGGAGGCTCTCGATACCGTTGTTGGCAAGAAAGCCGACCTCACTACGCCCGCGGCCCCGCCCTGCTGGAGTCCGATCGAGCTGGCCGGGCGCTTGACCGAGCTGTCCTCTACGGGCGAGACGGCCGCACTCACACTCAGCGTCGAGCTTTTGCGTCAGGCTCAGCAACTGGCCGAGCCGGTGGCCTGGATAACGCCCAGGCCGAGCTGTTTTCTCGCCCCCGACCTTGCCGGCAGCGGCATCGACCTGGCCGCGTTGCCGGTGATTCGGGTTGCCGATGCACGGTCGGCAGCACGGGCCGCCGATCTCCTGTTGCGCTCTGGTGCCTTCGGGCTCGTCGTCGTCGATCTCGGCAGCAAAGCCAACGTCCCCACACCGATGCAGAGCCGCCTTCTGGGGTTGGCCAGAAAACACGGGGCCGCAGTTGTCTTCCTGACCGAGAAGCCCGCACAGGCGCCGTCTCTCGGTCCCTTGGTCTCGCTTCGTGTCACGAGTTCGAGAAAGAGAACCGCCCCCGACCGTTTTCACTGCGGGCTCACGGTTCTCAAGGACAAGCGCCGCGGCCCCGGATGGACCCACTCGGAGACCTACCGTGGACCG
>PIVZ01000410.1 GCA_003354045.1 bacterium | reverse complement strand
AGGAGAGGGGCATCAGGTCCATCCCGAGGAATATCTCGGGCGACATTGCGGCGAAGTAGTAGACGGTCGGCTGGCCCTCGTCGAGCTTGGCGGTGAGGTCGGCAATGTACTGTTTCGCCCCCGTCATGTGTGCCAGCGTGGCCGCCCGGTTCTTCGGCTTGAGGATCGCTTCGATCACCTCGGGGTAAATCAGCGGGACCAGCGATGCGTGGTACTCTGGCAACGCTTCCATGAGAGCGGGAATGTCGAGCTCGGAAGGGCTGCTCGCCCCCGTCGCGATTGCCAGCGAGAAGAGGTCACAAACGGCATCCACCTTGCGCAGCGAGTCGTACTTGGTAAGGGAACTTTCTTGGGTCGCCATGTCTTCGGTCCTTGTCTCTACTTGCCGATCTTTTCCAGGAATGCCTGGACGCGCGTCTTGATGCGGCCTTCATCGGTGGCCGGATACTCGGTCTCCAGGTTCAAGGTCGCCATCCCTGTCTTCTCGAGCTCGCGGCCTTCCATGACGTTTTCTACGGCGTGGTTGTCGCAGAAGGGCAGGCGCTGGAAGATGACTCCATCCACGTTGGCTTCGGCAGCCACGCGCTTGGTGAACTCCACCCTGTTATCGAACTGGCCGACCATTCTCGGACAGGCGGTGTGATGGAAGTATCTCCTGGCGATTGCCTCCAAGGGATCGCCGTCCTCGGCCACCATCGGCTCGAGGTACCTTCTTCCCGAGCACAGATTGTCGGTCACCACGACCGCGCCGGTGCTCTCGATGATGTCGATCAAGAACGTGTCGTCCATGTAGCTTCCGCCGATCATGATTCTCGCTCTGGCATCCGATATGCCGGGACGTTCGGACAGCTCGGCGATCGCCTCTTCGAGCCTCTCGTTGAAGGCCTTCTTGGGCATGTTGAAACCCGCGCGCACGATCCGCATCGCTTCGGCGCCGGTGAGCTTTGGCGCCGGCTCGGCCCTGAGTGCGTAGAGCCGCAGCATGAGGCCGCGGTAACGGTTGTAGACCGTGATGGCCTCACGCAAAGACGCTTCGGATGCGCGGCTACCGAACCTCTCCGAGATCGACTCCATGAGCCGTCGGTTCTCCTCCAGGTACCACTCGAACCTTTCATCGCCTTCCACCGAGTGTGGCACGGTGACCATGGTGAGAAAGTCCACGCTGGTCTCGTCGCGCCAGTACTCGTAGGTGCGGCGCATCTGGTCGCAGGCATCGGTCATGACCATGCCGTCGAGGAACTCGTACTCACCGGCGATGCCGAGCTGCAACAGGCAGCGCGTGAAGCTGCAGATGAACTTGTGCAGGCAGACGTCAGCGTCCTCGGTGCTCTCGCAACCGGTTGCGCCCATCCTGATCGGCAGTATCTCCGGGCACTGCGCGTGAAGCAGCTCCTCGGGGACGTAGCTGCAGACGTAGCCGAACACCTTGCCGCCGTTGTCCTTCCAGTCGCGGATGTAGGGATTGTCTCCGCGCAGAGGAAGGCCGATCAGCTCCTCGAGAGCCGATGACTCGTTCGCTCTGGCGGTTGCTTCGTTGCTCATGGACATTACTCCTGCGTGCCGTGGCTACTGGGCGGTGAAGCCGCCGTCCACGACGTACTCACTACCTGTGACCCAGCTCGATGCATCGGAGGCCAGAAACTGCACGACCGCGGCCACATCGGCCGGTTCGCCCAGGCGGCCGAGCGGGTGCAAGGCCAGCAGCGCCTGTTCGGCCTCCTCCTCGCTGGCAGCCGAGCCCAAATCCGTCAGTTCTCTCGCCAGACTGTCGGCCATCGCAGTCTTTACCACCGCCGGATGCACCGAGTTCACGCGGATCCCCCAGCCCTGGCCGGCGCATTCGATAGCCGCCGCCTTGGTGAACAGCCGCACCGCGCCTTTGGATGCGCTGTAGGCGCTGAGCCCGCCGAACCCCACGCAGCCGGCCACCGAAGAGAGATTGATGATAGAGCCTCCGCGGCCTGCCGTTCCTCCCGGCATCATCGCCGTTATCGCGGCCTTGGCACCAAGGAAGACTCCATCGACGTTGATCGCCTGCACCCCGCGCCATTCCTCGAGTGTCATGGCCACGATCGGCTTCATGATCTCCACGCCGGCGTTGTTGACGAGCACGTCGAGGCCGCCGAAGCGCTCCACGGCGGCGGCGACCGCCTTCTGCCATTGCTCCTCGTTGGTGACGTCGAGAAACTCGAAGGCTGCTTCGCCGCCCGACTCGACGATCTTCTCGGTGGTGGCTCTGCCTTCGTCTTCGAGAATGTCCGTGAGCATCACCTTGGCGCCGGCATGGGCCAGCGTCTCCGCGCACGCGGCTCCTAACCCCCGGCTAGCGCCGCTCACCAGAGCCACCTTGCCGTCGAGTCTGAACTTGCAGTCTTTCGTCGTTGTCATTGTCGTCCCCTCTCTATTCTCGGTTTCCTCGGCCCTGCTAGCGCATCAATATCGTCACACACATGGAGGCGGCCTCTCTGCCGATCATGCCGCCGCCGTTGTGGGCCAGCGCAACAGTCGGGTTCTCCACTTGCCGTTTCCCGCAGCGACCCTGTAGCTGTTCCGTGAGCTCGACTATCTGGGCGATTCCGGTCGCGCCTACCGGATGCCCCTTGCGCAGCAGTCCGCCTGAGGTGTTTACCGGGATGCGGCCGCCAAGCTTTGTTTGTCCCTCGCCGGCCAGCCTCCCGGCCTCGCCCTTGGCGCAAAGGCCCAGCGATTCGTAGGCCGATAACTCGCCGATCGCCGAGGCGTCGTGACATTCGGCCACACTCAGGTCCTCGGGGCCCACTCCGGCTTCCTCGTAGGCTTCGCGTGCGCAAAGAGAGGCCGAATCGATCTCGTCGGGCCCGTGGCTCCAGCCCGAGTGCAGAGCACTGGCGGCCACGCTCACGGGGTTTTGCAGGTTCATCTCGCGTGCCTTGCGCTCGCTCACGATCACCGCGGCGGCGGCACCGTCGCCAATCGGCGAGCACATCGGTCGTGTTAGCGGTTCCACTATCATTGGCGCGGCCAGGACGTCTTCGACCGACATGACCTCGCGGAACTGAGCGCGCGGGTTGAGGCTGCCGTGAAGCGAGTTCTTGGCCGATACCGCCGCCAGCTGCTCGGCGGTGGTGCCGTAGTCGCGCATGTAGCTGCGAGCCAGGTCGGCATAGAAGTCCATCGCCACCGAGTGCTTCCCTGCGGAAGCGGCGGTGGCCCACTCGGCCGCACCTTGCGGGTCCGGCCGGCCTTCCATGACGGCGGCCAGTGCCTCTACGTCCACTCCGCCGCCGAGCGCTTCGAAGCTCCTCTGCTTGTCGGCGTGGTAGAGCTTCTCTACACCGAGGGCCAGGACTGCGTCGTAGCAGCCGGTGGAGACCACCAGGCAGGCTTGGTTGAAAGCGGTGGAGGCGCTGCCGCAGGCGTTCTCTATGTTGATGACCGGGATGCGGCCGATACCCATCGAGCGTAGGATCACCTGCCCGCGTATGCATTCCTGGCCGGTCATCAAACCGGCCATTGCGTTTGCCACGTAGGCGGCTTCGAGCTCGCCCGTGCCCATGCCGGCATCTTCGAGGGCGGCGTTTACTGCCTCGGCTCCGAGCGCCTTGAGGCCGGTATCGAGATGCTTGCCGAACGGCGTCATGCCGACGCCGGCCACGATCGCTTTCATTCGCATCGCTCGTGCCTCCTCGGATTACGCGGCAAGCGGGAACATGGGGCAGGCCCGACTTGCATGGTTGCGCGGCAAGTTATGCGGACCCGGCCCATGTTCCCCAGGTAGATGGGCAGGAATCGCTCGGCTATGTGCGATCCCGTTCCCCATCCGTGATCGGTTGTCGTCATGCAGTTCCGTAGCGCTCCAACAACATGCGGGCCGCGGCCAGACCGAGCACTTCGTTGGTGCCGTCTTCGATCAGGGCGGCGCGCGCGTCACGGAACAGCTTTTCGACTGCGTACTCCTTGGTGAGCCCGTAGCCGCCGAAGATCTGCAAGGCCGCCGAGGACACCTCGAAGGCCGCCTGAGTGCAGAACACCTTGGCTGCCATCGAGTACTCGGTGGCCGGCGGCATCGTCTCGGTGTTGTAGACGAGTGCGGCTCGCGAGAGGTGGCGCGCGGCCTCGACCTTGGTGAACATGTCGAAGAGGCTCTTCTGGATGAGCTGGTGCTCGCACAGCGGCTTGCCACCCTGGATGCGTACCTTGCTGTACTCGAGGGCCTCCTCGAAGGCGGCTCTTGCAAGTCCCGTGAACGTTGCGCCCATCAGCGCGTTGGCGCCGGCAAGTATCATGTCCATGAACATCGGGTAGCCGTCGGTATCGACCAGCATGTGGTTTGCTGGGACCTTGACGTCGTCGAAGAACAGCTCTCCCTGACAAAGCGCCCGCTGGCCGAGCTTGTCTGCCGGCGGACCCTTGGTGGCGCCGGGTGTGTCGAGCGGTATGAGGATCACAGCGCCGCCTGCCATGCCGCGCGATGGGTCGGTTCCCAGATGAGTGAGAGCGTGGGTGGCGATGGTGCCGTTGGACACCCAAGCGGATTTCTGTCCGTTGATCGTCCAGTAGTCGCCTTCGCGGCGGGCGCCGACCTGGTAGTGCATCGAAGGGTCGCTGAACTCGGGCGTGCCCACCAGCACGAGGTCCGAGCCGTGGTCGGGCTCGGTGCCGGCCCAGCATCCGACCATCTTGGCTTCCGTGTCGGCGACGAAAGGTTCGACGTAGGTCTTGATGAGCTCCGGGTTGCCCGTCATCGCCGCGGCAGAAAACGGGAAGGATGCCACCCCGA
>PIVZ01000409.1 GCA_003354045.1 bacterium | reverse complement strand
CAGTCGCCTGCGTACCGTCGCAGAGATCCACGGTCTGAGATTCGCCCACGTTTAGATCCGCCACGCTGACCAGAGGCTTTAGCTTCGGCGTAGCCGAACCGCCCAGCGCCTCGGGCAAGAACGAACACAGGAAGCCCGCCGCGCCGGCTTTTGCCCATATCTCGCGCGGCACCACCCCGTCTTTCTCCCAGTCGGCGTGGTACGGCACCACCTCCGTCTGGAAAAAGCGCTTGACCGCGTCCCTGAACTGATTGTGCTCCTCGCTGAAGATTCGTCGTTCCATGCCGCCTCTGTTAACCCGGCCGCCGAGGCTAGTCCAGAAGCGCTTCGCGGAGCTCGACGACGAGGCGGCTGCACCCGCGGTGTCGGCCCCACGAACCTCACCGCTTGCGTGCAGCACCGCACGCTCGACCGCGCACCGCCGACACGCGCTCTTGAAATTGACCCGCAGTGCCCTTAACGTCGCCAGCTATGGCGACCACGTACACAGTAGAAGAAGAACCTTTGCGCCGGTTCATAGAGGCCAACGTGCCCGGCCATTCCCAGGCCGAGGTTTCGGTCACCCGGCACCCAGGCGGCCACTCGTGCGAGACCTGGAGCACGGTGGTCAATGGCGAGAAGTGGATCCTGCGCCGTCCACCCCGCGGCGGCGTCCAGAAGGGTGCAAGCAATATGAGCCGCGAGTACCGGGTGATGACCGCGCTTGGAGACACACCCGTGCCGGTGCCCAGAACCATCGCCCTTTGCGAAGATCCCGACGTGATAGGTGCTCCTTTCTTCTTGATGGAGGAAGTAGACGGGGTCGTACTTCGCCACGAGTTCTTACCCGACTTCGAAGGCACCGCCGAGCGCCGCCGGGCCCTCGGCGAGAGCCTGGTGGACACCCTGAGTGCAATGCATGCGGTCGATTGGAAGCAGGTGGGACTCGAAAAACACGGACGCCCGGCCACCTTCCTGGAGCGCAACCTGGATCTGATGAAGAAACACTGGGAAGCCGTGCGCCAGCGTCCCATCGAGGCCATAGAACGGGTCGGCGCCTACTTGGAGAGTCACATCCCGCCCGCGACCGAGCACCCGACCATCGTGCACGGCGACTACAAGCTCGACAACGTCATGTGGAAGCGCGACGAGCTTGCCACCATGAACGCCGTTCTCGACTGGGAGGTCTCCACAATCGCCGACCCGCTCGTCGATCTCGGTTGGCTGCGCGGGTTCTGGTACGACGCGGGCTCGCAACGCGGCGACCTGACGCTCGGCCCCTCACTCGAGGCCTCGGGCGGTTTTCTGTCGCGCAACGAGATAGTCGAACGCTACGCCGAGAAGACAGGGCGAGACACGACCCTGCTGCCGTGGTTCGAAGCGTTCGGAATGTGGAAGATAGCGATCATCATGGAGGCGAGCTACGCGCGCTTTCTCGTCGGCAAGAGCGACGACCAGATGTTCGCGACTCTCGACCAGATCGTGCCCGCGCTTGGGGGAGCCGCCGTACACGCACTCGAGGAAGCCGGCATCTTCTGACCCGGCCATCTGTCCATCCTCATCCGGGTGAAAGCCGAGTGAGGAGCAAACCCGGAAATGACAAGCGGCCGCCTCTGGGTGGGTTGACTGCGTCCCGGGTCCGGACAAAAGTCTGCGACCCGCTCCACGAACCTTACCGCGGGAAGTTTATCGAACGAGAATCCGAGGAGCCTGGAGATGAGTGAACTGATCCATCCGAACGAAGCGTTGTTCGCCGGCGAAAAGAACTACCCCATCATCAATACCTGCGAGCACTTCGCCGGCAGCGAGAAGATGATCCGCAAGGCGATGGAGCTACAGGAGAAGATGGGGGACATCTTCGACATCACAATGGACTGCGAGGACGGAGCCAAGCAGGGCCAGGAGAAGGAGCACGCCGAGATGTGCGTCGCCATGGCGCGCTCGGAGGTCAACACGCACAAGAAGGCCGGCGTGCGCATCCACGACTACGAGAACAAGTGGTGGCGACAGGACGCGGACATCGTCGTCCCGGGCGCCGGAGACGTGCTCGCCTACATCACTTTGCCCAAGCCCACCCGGGCCGACCAGGCGGCCGAGCAGATCGCCTATATCCAGGATGCCTGTAAGACTGCGGGCATCGAGCGTGAGATACCCATCCACGTCCTCATCGAAACTCACGGAGCCCTGCGCGATGTCTACGAGATAGCGGCGTTGCCCTGGGTTCAGGTCCTCGACTTCGGCCTGATGGACTTCATCTCGGGATTCCACGGCGCGGTGCCTGCCTCGGCGATGCGCTCGCCGGGACAGTTCGAGCACCGCGCGATCGCGCACGCCAAGGCGCGCATGGTCAATGCCGCCATGTGCAACGGCGTGGTCCCGGCCCACAACGTGACGCTGGACCTCAAGAACCAGTACGCCACCTATCAAGACGCCTACCGGGCCCGCTACGAGTTCGGCTTCCAGCGCATGTGGTCGATCTACCCCGCACAGATCCAGCCGATCGTGGACGCCATGAAGCCGGACCTGACGGAGGTCGCCAACGGAACGGCCATCCTGCTCGGGGCCCAGGAAGCCAGTTGGGGACCCACCCAGTACGACGGCGAGCTTCACGACCGCGCCACCTACAGATACTTCTGGGAGCTCGTCCAGAAGGCACACGTGACGGGTGTGGCGATCGAAGAAGAAGCCAGAACCCGCTGGTTCGAGTAAGCGCTGTGCGGCCGGAATCCGGACCACGTGCTGGCATCGAGCGCGGGGATCTCTGGCGTCACCGCAAGGCATGGTGAAAACTGGTAGATTGACCGTGCGGGGCCGGTCGATCGTAGACTTCGGTAAACCCGCCGGCGAGGAAACCGCCCCAACATGACGCGCATCCGCCGCCACCTTACATGCAGCCTCTCCGCGCTGCTGCTGCTGGCTACCATCCAGGTGGTGGTGGAAACACTGGCGTTTTCCTTTGTCTTCAGATCCCAGATCGTGCCGCCCTACGATTTCTTCACCACACAGGCTTACGACTTCGTCGCCAAGATTCGCTACTTCGCCGATGCGGCCCTCTTCTGGGCGCCCGCCCTGCCCGATCACTTCCTGGCAGCCGACGCCGCGAGCCACCTGACGCTCGGCGCCTCACTCCTGCCACAGGCGATCGTAACCGCGACCGTGGCGGCCATCCTGGGAGGACTCGCGGGAGCCATGGTGTGGGGAAAACGCCGCACTACCGTGCGCGGCTACGTGGTCCTGTGGGCCCTCGTGGGTCTGGCCATACACACCGCCGCGGCGTTGCCGGCGTTTTCACTGGGCGACAGTCCGAGTTTCGCACACATCCTCTACCGGGCGCGTAGCGTGATCGTAGACGGCGCCGCGCTGGCGGTGGTCGTGTTACTGCTATCGGCTACCTTGGCCTTCGTTGCGGTGCCCGTTCTCGCGGCCTCGAAGACGGTCGCTCGGACCGCAGCCGCTTGCCTGGTCTTGCTTGCGGTCGTGCTGGCAATCAGCAGCAACCGCAATAGTGAAGCGGCGGTGGCCGAGTTCGTGCCGACGACGAACGTGCGTGGAGAGCCGAAATACAACGTGCTGCTCATATCGCTCGACAGCCTACGCGCGGATCACGTCGGCTGCTACGGCTACGAGCGCGACACCTCACCGAGCATCGACAAGCTCGCCGCCCAGGGCATTCGCTTCGAGAACGCCATCGCGACCTCGTCGTGGACCCTGCCCACCCACCTGACGATGTTCACGGCCCGCTACCAGCTCTCGCACGGCGTCGTTCACGACACGATAACACTGAGCCCGGCGGTACCCACGCTCGGCGAGATAATGAAGGCAAACGGGTTTGCCACGGCCGGCTTCGTGTCTGCCCCCTACGTCGCCGCACACTACGGCTATGCCCGTGGCATGGACACCTACATAGACCTCAGCGAAGCCTACGAGCACCGCAGAGAGGCTCGCGCTGCCATAGTGGCGCCGGCGATCAACGAGAAAGTCATCCCGTGGCTGAGAGAGCACAAGGACGAGCGTTTCTTCCTTTTCGCGCACTACTTCGACATCCACTACGACTTCGTACCGCCGCCGCCCTACGACACGATGTTCGACCCCGACTACACGGGCGAGATGGACGGCCGTGACTTCATCGAGCGCAAGGACGTCAACCCGAAGATGGACAAGCGCGACCTCGATCACATCCGCGCGTTGTACGACGGCGAGATCCGCTTCACCGACAAGCACGTGGGCAAGGTTCTCGCCGAGCTCGATGCGCTCGGGCTCAGCGGTGAGACCCTGGTCGTCCTGGTTTCCGACCATGGCGACGAGTTCTTCGAGCATGGCAACAAGGGGCACCACCGAACCGTTTACGACGAGGTCCTCGATGTTCCGTTCATCGTACGGCTGCCCGGCGGCAAGCATGCGGGGCTGACCGTCGCCAAGCAGGTGAGCCTTGTAGACGTGATGCCGACGATCCTCGACGTAGTCGGTGTCGAGGGCCCGCCCGACATGGAAGGACACAGCGTTCTCGGCCTGCTGCCGGGAGCCCGGCCGCTCGAACGTGAGGCCGTCTATGCCGAGTTCTTCGACAAGCTGGGACTGAACGTCCAGGTGGCGCGGCGGACCGCCACTTCAAAAGTCATCCAGCACTTCAACCGCATCACTCACCCGAAGCGATCGGCGCTCGAGTACTACGACCTGGCAGCCGACCCCGACGAGCGCGACGATGTCGAAGCTGACCGTTCACCGGCCATGATGGGCGAGGTGGCCTCGCTGGCCGAATGGTTGGAGACCCGTTGGCGGA
>PIVZ01000017.1 GCA_003354045.1 bacterium | reverse complement strand
TTTCTCAAAAATTTCCATCATCGCACCGGAGGTTCCAGACTGGGAGCTGAACGCGGTGGGGCTGGCGACGGCGGCGGGGATTTCTCTTTTGTTGGTAGTCACGCGCCGCCGGGCGTTGATCCGCCTGCACGACCTGGATGTGGTTCGCCGACGCAGTCAAGGCGAGCTCGCCGGCGCGCTTGCCGCAACGGAACGCGCGCGCACCCAGATCGAGCAGAGTCACTCGATCTTGCAGGCGCTCAGCCGAGCCCAGTCGCAGCTTCTGCTGCACGCCGATCCGGCCACCCGTTTCGAGAAGATCCTCGAGACGGTTCTCGATCTCACGGCCAGTCACCATGGATTGATCGGCGAGCTCGACCGCAGCGACGACGAGCACCCACAGCTCAGGATTCACGCGGCGCTGAGCACGACCTGGGACGAGGAGGCGCGCGCGAAAAGCCGCGAGGCCACCCCGTGGGTCCTCGAGTACGACCACCTTGGCCCCCTCATCGACGCGCTCGCCGACACCGGTCAGCCGCTCATCACCAACCAGACCGATGATCCGGCTTTCCAGAGAACCTTCGGTCTCGCCTCGCCCAACCTCGGCTCGTGCTTCATCGATTCCTTCCCCCACGGCCGCGAGCCCTCCGGGATTCTGGTGCTGGCGGGACGCGAGAGCGGTTATACGCCCGATCTGCGTGACAGACTCGAGCCCATCCTGGTCACTTGCACGGCATTGGCCGAGTCCCATCATCTCGAAACGCGGCGCAAGGACGCCGAAGAAACTTTACGCGTGCAGCAGGCGCACGGGCGCGCCGTGGTGGAGGCCGCCCTCGACTCGATCATAACCATGGACCACGAGGGTCGTATTCTCGAGTTCAACCCGTCCGCCGAGAAGACCTTCGGCTACCAGGCTGAAGACGTGGTCGGCCGGCCGCTGACCAACCTGGTCATTCCGCCGTCGCTGCGAGATGCCCATCGCCGAGGCATAGCGCGCTATCTCGAGGGCAAGGGCGGACGGGTGCTGGGCAGGCGCATCGAGATGAGCGCCATGCGCTGTGACGGGAAGGAGTTCCCCATCGAGATCTCGGTCAACGTCATCGGCGATCAGAATCCACCTGTTTTTACCGCGCACTTGCGTGACATCACCGATGCACGCAGCGCCCAGCAGGAGCTCACGGCAGCAAAGGAAGCGGCCGAGGCGGCCAACACTGCCAAGAGCAGTTTCCTGGCGACCATGAGCCATGAGATCCGCACCCCGCTCAACGCGATAATCGGCATGAGCGAGCTGGTCGTCGGCATGGACCTCACACCCGAGCAACGCGAGTACTTCGAAGCCATACACGTGAACTCGACTGCTCTTTACGAGCTCATCAACGACGTGCTCGACTTCTCCAAGATCGACGCCGGCCAGATGGAGCTCGACCATGCCCCATTCGATCCCGGAGCGGTGGTGGAAGACGTGGCGGCATTGTTACGCGTGAGAACGCAAGACGAAGACGTCGAGTTCATAACGTTCATCGATCCGGACCTGCCGCAGTACGTGATGGGAGATCGTCAGCGCACGCGGCAGATCCTCATGAATCTGGTCGGCAATGCCATCAAATTCACCTCCGAGGGGTACGTCGCCATCACCCTCGAGCGCGAAGCCGCGGGCGTTGACGGCAAAGTCGGCCTGCGTATGGCTGTGACCGACACCGGCATCGGTATCTCCGAGGAGCAAGAGGAAGAGATATTCGAGCAATTCGTACAGGTCGATGACTCGACCGAGCGCCGCTACGAGGGAACCGGACTCGGACTGGCCATCGTGCGCTCCATCGTGGAACTGATGGGTGGGACCTTCAGGGTCGAGAGCGAACTCGGCCGAGGCAGCACCTTCGAGGTCGTCGTGGACTTGCAGGTGGCTCCGGGCGCACACAGCAGGATCTCGGCAAGAGGCGAGCCGGACTCCGCGACAGTGCTGCTGGTTGACGACAGCGAGACCGCACGAGAGGCGCTCGCGCGCATGCTCGGCGCCTATGGCTTCAAGGTGGAGCAGGTAAGTGACGGTTACGAGGCGGTAGAGATTCTCACCCGCGACCCCAGCGGCTACACCGCCGTGCTTCTCGACGAGCGGATGCCGGATCTCGACGGCCCTGCCACGGCGCGGGTACTGGCCAGACAACAAGGCGTCTCACCGATTCCAATGGTGTTGATGTGCCCGGGACGGCTCCGTGCAGAAGCCGGCGACTTGCCCGGCGTTACCCACACTCTGGCCAAGCCGGTGCGACAGCAGGACATGCTCGGCGCCCTCGACGAGATCATGGGCAAGGTACCGGCCGGCGGCGCAGCATCCACCGCTTCCGGAGCCGTGGCGCTCACATCCACCAAGACCCACCCGGCGCGCATCCTGCTGGTGGAAGACAACCGCTACAACACGATGCTGGCAACGAAGATCCTCGAAGGAGCAGGCTACACGGTGGACTCGGCAGACAACGGCGTGCTGGCCGTGCGCGCGGCCGAGGCATACCGTTACGACCTGATCCTGATGGACATCGAGATGCCCTCGATGGACGGCTTCGCTGCCTGTGCCGGCATCCGGCGCCGCGAGCGCGAGCTGGGACGCAGCCGGGTTCCGACGGTCGCCTTGACCGCGCACGCCGTCAAGGGCTTTCGCGAGCGCTGTCTGGAAGGAGGCATGAACGATTACATCGCCAAGCCCATCCACTCCAAGTCCGGTCTGCTCGAGGTCGTGGACCGCTGGGTGGACGGGCGGCCTACTGTGTTTGCTCTATGCGCGACGATCGAGCAACGACGCCGTCTCGGCGACATCATCGGCGACGACGGAATTTGGCGCTTGCGAGTCTCGTCGCGACTGATCGACGCCCTCGACTTCAGCAGCGTTCACGACGTAGCCGCCTTTGTCCTGTGGTCGCAGCCGGAAGAGGCCGACGTGCAGGCGGCCGTTGATGAACTGGCCTCTCGCGCGGCGCAGACCGGTGCAATGTTCATTGCCGTCTCTGGAGACGGCCCGCAAGAAAGCGCGGTGCCGGTAGCGGACCTGGGTCTGGCGCGCTGCCTCGGCGAGGACGAGCTGGAAGAGGGTCTTACCGGAGCGCTCGACGACCTGGCAGACGTGCGCGCGCGCAGGCCCGCGCCCGCGGAAGTCTCGGAGCCCGAGTCACAGGGAGAGGACGACGGCAGTGCCTCGAGCAACGGCGACGGCAGTGCAGAAATCGTCAGAGTTGACCCGTCCGTCGTCGAGCTCGTGCCTGAGTACCTGGACGACATACGCGCTGAGGCCGGCGGACTCGCCGACCTCCTGGAGAAGAGCAAGTTCGAGGAGATCCGGCGCATAGGACACCAACTAAAGGGAAGTGGCTCCGGCTACGGTTTCGTGCGCGTCTCCGAGCTCGGCGCCGGCATCGAACAAGCGGCGATAGACGAGAACAGCACCGGCATCAAGACGCTCAGCGACGCGCTGGTCGGCTATCTTTCCAACGTCACCTACGTCGGCGACAGCTAGAAGCTGAAGACCAGCTCACCGTCTTTGGCGCTCAGGCGTACTTCACCGCCCTTTGCCAGTTTGCCGAACAGGATGTCCGAGCTCAGGTGGTGGGAGATCTCTGTTTCGATGAGCCGCCGGATGGGCCGCGCACCGTACTGGGCATCAAAGCCCTTCGCGGCCAGGTAGGCCCGCGCCGAGGGCTCGAGAGCCAGAGTCACGTTCTTGGCCCTGAGGCGCTGCTCGAGCTCGGCCACCATCTTCTCGACGATGCGCTCGGCCACGTCGAGCCCGAGCCCTTCGAACTGAACGATCGAAGTGAGGCGATTGCGGAACTCCGGATTGAACTCCTTCTCGACGGCCTTCGCGCTGCGCCCTTTGAAATCCGCCTTCTGCTCGAAGCCGATCGCGTTGGCCATGCTGTCACGGGCGCCGACGTTGGTGGTCATGATGAGGATTGCCTGGCGGAAATCGGTCTTGCGTCCGTTGTTGTCCGTCAGCGTGGCGTAATCCATGATCTGCAGCAGCACATTGTCGATGTCGGCGTGAGCCTTCTCGATCTCGTCGAGAAGGAGTACGGCGTGCGGGGTGCGGTGGATCGCCTCGGTGAGCTGTCCGCCCTGATCGAATCCGACGTAGCCCGGCGGCGAGCCGATCAGGCGTGAGACCGAGTGCTTCTCCATGTACTCGCTCATGTCGAAGCGTACGAAGCCGATTCCGAGTGCGAGTGCCAGCTGGCGGGCGAGTTCCGTCTTGCCGACCCCGGTGGGTCCGGCAAAGAGAAAGGAACCTATCGGTTTGTCGGGCTCGCCGAGGCCTGCACGCGAGAGCTGAATGGCGCGCACGACCTGCTCGACTGCGTTGTTCTGCCCGTAGATCAGAAGCTTGAGGTCGCGCTCGAGCAAGCCCAGGCGTTTACGGTCGTCTACCTTGACGCTCTTGGTCGGCACCTTGGCTATGCGCGAGACCATCATCTCCACGTCGCGAGGCGCCACCCGCGCCTGGGTGTCCGGCTTGCGGTTGCGCAGTTTCACCTCCGCGCCAACCTCGTCGATGACGTCGATGGCCTTATCGGGCAGGAAGCGGTCGTTGATGTACTTGGCCGAGAGCTCTACGGCCGCCTTCACCGATGCCGGGGAGTAGTGAACACCGTGGAACTCCTCGTAGCGCGGCTGCAGGCCCTTGAGGATTTGCAGGGTCTCCGCCTCGCTCGGCTCGTCCACGTCGATCTTCTGAAAGCGACGCGAGAGAGCGTGGTCCTTCTCGAAAACGGTTCGGTAGTCCTTGTAGGTCGTCGTGCCCATGCACTTGATCTCGCCGTTGGCCAGCGCCGGCTTGAGCATGTTGGAGGCATCCAACGCACCGCCGGAAACCGCACCGGCACCGATTATGTTGTGAATCTCGTCCACGAAGAGGATGCGATTTTCGTGGTCGGCCTGGATCGCTTCGATGACGGCCTTCAGCCGCTCCTCGAAATCGCCGCGGTAGCGCGTGCCGGCCAGCAGGCCGCCCATATCGAGCGCGTACACGGTGGCACTCTGCAAGTGAGGGGGAACTTCACCGGCATGGATCTTGAGCGCCAACCCCTCGACGATGGCCGTCTTCCCCACGCCCGCGTCGCCCACGAACACGGGATTGTTCTTGCGGCGCCGGGCCAGGATATGGATGGTACGGTCGATCTCGTCGCCGCGGCCGATCAGCGGGTCTATGCGACCCTCGGCCGCCTTGCGATTCAGATTGACGCAAAACGCCTCGAGCGGGTCGCTGGTGGCGCTCTCACCCTCGGCGGCTTCGCCGGTCGCCTCGCCGCCGGCCGGAGTGAGCGGGAGATCGCTCAACCCACGCTTGGAGATGCCGTGAGAGATATAGCGAACGACGTCCAGGCGCGTAACTCCGTACTTCGACAGCAGGTAGGCTGCGTGTGAGTCGCGGTCGCGAAACAGCGCCGCCAGAACGTTGCCTCCGTCCATCTGGTCCTTGCCGGCCGACTGCACGTGCGAGGCCGCCAGTTGCAGGGCGAACTGCGCCCCCAGCGAGTACTGCGGCTCGGGAGGCTCGTCGGAGCCCTCCTCCGCGGTGATGTGCTCGGGAAAGGCCGGCATGTGCTCATCGACGAACTCGCCTACCTCCTCGCGCAGCTTGTCTACCTCGGCTCCACAGTGAAGCAGTATGTCGGCAGCGACAGGGTCGTGGGTGAGCGCGTAGAGCAGGTGCTCGGGCGACACGAACTCGTGCCGACTCGCTTTGGCGCGCTCTATGGCGTTTTCGAGAGTCCGTTCGAGCTGTTCGGAGATCAACATCGTGGATTGCCTCGTCGGGGTCAGTCGGGGTCAGTCGGCGCCGCAGGCCTCGAGCACCGCCTTTAGCGGATGCTCGTGTTTCTTGGCGAGAGTCTCGACAGCCAGCGCCTTGGTGCGGGCTACGTCGTGCGTGAAAACGCCGCAGACGCCGCGGCCCTTGTTGTGAACGTCCAGCATCAGGCGCGTAGCCTCGGCCTGGGGTTTGTAGAAGACGACCGTGAGCACCCACACGACGAACTCCATCGGCGTGTAGTCGTCGTTGAGAATCACCACTCTGTACATCGGCGGGCGCGCGAGCTTGGTCCGCTCCTTGGTCAGGACCTCTTCGCGCGGGGCAGCGGGCTTGTGCTCCTGGTCGGGCATCGGGGTCATTCTAATGGCGTCTCGGCGAGCGTCAACGAAGAAGGTAGTAAGCCGGGCCGCCGAGCGGTGCCAAGGCCGCTGGGGGGAGCCGCGCGCAGATGCTAGCTTCCGACTCCCCGATCCGCGCGGGCTGCGACCCTGCGTGCCCGGGCGGCAGCCGGGCGTGATGCGACATGAAGAGACCGAGCCAGGCGAACACCCCGGAGCCCGGCCCCATAATGGGTGGGCGGCGCGGGCCCGCGCGCGCCCTGTGGCCCGCAGTGGTGGTGCTCGCGCTGACCCTGGCCTGGTGGGACGAGGCCTCGCCTCCCGAGGGCGTGAGAATAGGCCCGGCCCATGAGATGGCCGAGGCGCCCGCGCAGTTGAGGGAGGTCACGGCGCCGGGCGATCCGCTCGGCCGCCTCATCACCCATTTCGACAACCCCCTGCCTGGCTACGACGAGGTGGTCCTGCAAGAAGGACGCGGCCTCGCCTTCGTGAGCGCCATGGACGGATGGCTCTGGCGCATCGACATAGCCAGGGGCCTCGCCGAGCGCTTCGTGGACGTGCCACTCATGGCCGCCGGCGCCCGCCTCTCGCCGACCGAAGAGAACATCCTCTACTTCTGCGCCTCGCACCTGCACGGACAGACCTACCCCGAGGATGAGGTGGTCGGTCTCTACGAGCTCGACCTGGCCACACGGGCCGTCCGTCCGCTGGCGACGCGAGTTCCCCTCCTACCCGATCGGCACGAGGGCGGGGCAGCAGCCGGCACGAAGGTCTACGCCGCGGGCACCGGCCCGAGGTTGACGCTCGCCGAGGCACGGGGCGATACCGGTCGGCCGCTGGCGTTCTGCAACGACCTCGACGTGAGCGCCGACGGAGAGCGCATCTATTTCAGCGAACCGTTTGCTTACCAGGGTGCATCGATGGGCGGAGGGGCCTTCTACGAGGCGATCAGCCTGGGCCGAAACGGCAAGCTCTGGCTCTACGATCGCAGCAAGGAAAGCGTCAGCCTGATAGCTGCAGGCTACACATTCACCGACGGTGTCCTGCTCGAAACCCCACGAGGCGCGACCGTGGAGGAATCGGTGCTCATCACCGAGACAACCAAGTTCGGCATCACCCGCCTGTACGTCAGCGGCAGCAAAGCGGGGCAGGATCAGCTGCTCTGGCAGAGCCTGCCGGCCATGCCCGACGGCCTTGACCGCGACCCGCACGGACGGATCTGGGTGGGAATGCTCAAGCCACGTAGCGAGTTGATTACCTGGATCCACGCCAATCCATGGATCAAGCCGCTGATGCTGCGGCTTCCGCGATGGCTCTTCCCGCTGGCCGCGACCACCGGCGTGCTGGTGCTCGACGAGCGGGCGGAGAACGCCCTGTACCATGCCGTCCACGACGGCTCTCGCATCCGAGATATCGCGGTGGCCGTACCCGGCAATTCGAGGATCTTCCTCGCCACCTTCGACATCGAGTCAACCGGCCTCTACACCATCCCCTACCCCGACCCCGTACGCTTCGGCAAACAAAGCGGCTAACGGGGACAGGTACAATTTCCCCGTCCCCATTTCTCAGCTGGTCGCGCGTACGTGCTTGAGGGGTGAGACGCTGTTGTAGCGGGAAACGAGTGCCTGGTTGTGGCCGCGTTCGCTCTCGAGAAACTCCGCGATGGCGCGCTCTCCGCCGGGATGCGCAATCCAGTGGGCGCTGTGGGTCGGGTAGGCCGCAAAACCACGCAAGAACTTGTGCTCGCCCTGAGCGCCGGCCTCGAAGATCTCGAGCCGCTTCTCGATCGCGTACTCGATCAGGCGGTAGAAACAGCACTCGAAATGCAGCCCGGGACAATCCACGAGTGTCCCCCAGTAGCGACCATAGAGGCGCCCGCCTTTGGCGAAGTTGAGGCTTCCCGCCACCCAGCGTTCGCCATCGCGCGCCATCACCAGCACCAGACGATCGCGGCAACGCTCCAGCATACCGGCAAAAGTAGCCCGTGTGAGATAGGCCTGCGACCACTTGCGCTCGATGGTGTCGAGGTAGAAACGCCACATCGCCTCCATGTGCTCCTCGGTAATCGCGTCGCCGTCGAAGACCCCGACCTCCACCCCGCTTTCTGCAACCTGGCGCCTCTCTTTCAGAATGCTCTTGCGTTTTTTCGAGCGCAGGTCGGCCAGGAACTCCTCGAAGCTCGCGTAGCCGCGATTATGCCAGTGAAACTGGTGGCCGACGCGGGAGAGGAAACCCGCGCGCACGAGAAAGTCGTGCTCGGCCTGGCTCGGGAACAGCACGTGAATGCCACTGAGCCGTTGCTCGCCGGCGAACTCCAAGAGTCCTTGCGTCATCGGCCCGGCCACATCTTCGAATGAATGGTCGGGGTGAACGAGTATCCTCTCGCCCGTGACCGGCGTGAACGGCACCGCCACCACGGCCTTCGGATAGTAGTCGATGCCAGCCCTCTGATAGGCCTCCGCCCATTGCCAGTCGAAGATGAACTCGCCGTATGAGTCGGTCTTGACGTAGAAGGGAATGGCTCCGGTAAGCCTGCCGGCCGCCGTAAGCGTCATGTAGCGCGGGCGCCACGCCGTTTGCGGCCCTACGGCCGCGGATACCTCGAGGGTGCGCAGGAATCCGTACTCGAAGAACGGGTTGGTCTCGCAAGCCAGCGCGTTCCACTCGCGCTCGTCGATTGCCTCTAGGGTGTGCTCGACCGAGATCCGCGTCGCACCGATCGCAGCGGATCGCATCATCGGGTAGGCCGTCATGGCAACGATTGGGATCACGCCCGTTGGCTGTGGTCAAGCCCGCCGGCGGCACACATCGGCAACCGTCATCGCAACAGCGCGAATACTCGGGTTTCCGCTCGATCGTGATCCCCCGACTGGGGCAGCGCCAGCATAACGGCGCGACTTTGACACCCCGAAGGGCGTCCCGTAGAAGCCTCGACTTGGAGAGTCCGACTGCCGTGCCGTTCGCGATAGACTACAGCGTCACCCACGATGCCTGATCCGGCAAACATAGCGCTACGTAAGGCGGCGGCGCTCGAGCCGCTCGCAGCCGACGATGCCTACGCGCTCACCCAGCTACCGGCTACGGAGCTCGACACGTTGTGCGAAGTCGCGGCTGCCATGCGTGACGCCCGCCACCGCAGGCGGCTCACCTACTCGCCAAAGGTCTTCTTGCCGGTAACCAACCTGTGCCGCGACCATTGCGACTATTGCACCTTCCGCCGCAACCCCGGTGAGCCGGGGGCGTGGACGATGAGACCGCAAGAGATCGTGGATTGCTGCCGGCGAGGTCGTGAGCTGGGTTGCATAGAGGCGCTCATGTGCCTGGGAGACAAACCGGAGCTCGCGTCGCGCGGCTTCACGGAGGTGCTCGAGTCTCACGGCGCCACCGGCACCATCGACTATGTGGCGCAAGCCTGCCGACTGGCCATCGCCGAGGGGCTCTTGCCTCATACCAACGCCGGAGTGCTCAGTCGCGAAGAGATGACTCTGCTCAGACCCCTCAACGTGAGCATGGGGTTGATGCTCGAAAACGTCAGCCCGCGCCTCGGCGACCGCGGGATGGCTCACCATCGTTCTCCCGACAAGGAGCCCGGGCTGCGACTTGCGATGATCCGTCAAGCCGGAGAGCTGCATATCCCGTTTACCTCGGGCATTCTCATCGGTATCGGGGAGAACGAAGCCGAGCGGGTCGCCAGTCTTGTGGCCCTGCGCCGGCTGCACGAAGAACACGGACACATCCAGGAAATCATCGTGCAAAATTTCCGGGCCAAGGAGGCCACGGCCATGGCCGGCGCCGTCGAGCCCGGCGAGGACGAGATGGTGCGAACGGTCGCCCTGGCACGCCTCATTCTGGGTGCCGACATGAACCTGCAGGCGCCGCCGAACCTGAGCCCTAACGCCCACCGGCGGCTGATCGGGGCGGGGATAAACGATTGGGGCGGGATCTCGCCACTGACGATGGATTACGTAAACCCTGAGGCCGCCTGGCCGGCCGTGGACACGCTCAGGGAGACGTGCGAGGCTGAGGGCTTCGAGCTCGACGCACGCTTGCCGGTCTATCCGGAGTACGTGAGCGAGGAGTTCGTCGATCCGGCCATGCTAGAGATGATCGAGGGCCATACATTCGGCCGGACCAGCGTTGGAGTGGCAGCACTATGAGCTATCAGACCGAGCCCCACCCGGACCGCGTGGACTTTCTGCTGTCCGACCAGCGCAGTCTCGCGCAGCGTATAGGGGCCACGCGGCCGGCCATTGCGGCCGTGCTCGAGCGAGCGCTCGAGGGACGGCCACCGAGCGCCGAGGAGGGAGCCGAGCTCCTGGTACTGCGCGGCGACGATCTGTCCGCCCTGGTAGCCACGGCCGACGCGATCCGCAAGGAGGACGTCGGCGATATCGTCACCTACGTCGTCAACCGTAACGTAAATTGGACCAACATCTGCTTCGTGGGGTGCAAGTTCTGCGCGTTCGCAAGACTCAAAGGTCACGAGCAAGCCTACGACCATCCCATCGAGTTCGTCCTCGATCGCATCCAGGAGGGAGTGAACCGCGGTGCCACCGAAGTATGCATGCAGGGTGGCATCAATCCGGAGATGGATTCAGACGGGTACTTCGTCCTCCTGCGCGCCGTAAGGGATCGTTTCCCCGACCTACATAACGGCCCTACTCGATGCGGGGCTCGGTAGCATACCCGGCACCGCCGCCGAGATTCTCGATGACGAGGTGCGCGAGGTCCTCTCCCACAAGAAACTCGACGTCGCCAACTGGGTAGAGATAATAAGGGCGGCACATGAAGCGGGAGTACCGACGACATCAACGGTCATGTACGGCCACGTCGAAACCCCGCGCCACGTCGCCAACCACATCGACCTGCTGCGTGGCATCCAGGTCGAGACGGGCGGCTTCACGGAGTTCGTTCCGCTGCGCTTCATCTGGCAAGAGACCAAGCTGTTTGCGGAGGGAAGAGTGAAGCCCGTCGCTCAGGGCCAGCTCGACCTGGCGATGTATGCGACCAGCCGGCTGATGCTGCGAGGATTGATCGACAACATACAGACCTCGTGGGTGAAGATCGGCCACGAGCTCTCCACTCTCACCTTGAATGCGGGCTGCAACGACATCGGGGGGACCCTGATGGAAGAGAGCATCTCGCGCGAGGCCGGTGCCGACGCCGGCGAGTACACACCGGCCGAGCAGCTCGTGGAGATGGTCCACAGCGTCGGCCGCATCCCTCGCCAGCGCAACACGGTCTATGAACTGATCGACGGGTTTGATGAAAGGACCGAAACCGCGGATTACGTTGCTGGCGGGTGGAGTGGGGGCAGCTAGACTGCTCCGCGGTCTAGCTCGCACCGTCGATCCGAACACGCTCACGGTAATCGTCAATACGGGGGACGACGAGGAGTTCTACGGCCTCCACGTCTCTCCCGATATCGACACCATCGTCTACACGCTTGCGGGTATGGCGCCGCTCGGCCGCGGCTGGGGCGTGGAAGGCGATACCTTTGCCTGCCGTAGCGAGCTCGACCGGCTCTGCGGCGAAGGGTGGTTCGCGCTCGGAGACCGCGACCTCGCCATGCACATCTTTCGCAGCGAACGGCTCGGCAAGGGGCAAACGCTCAGCCAATGCACGCGCGCAGCGTGCGAAGCCCACGGCATCGGTGCGCGCATACTGCCGATGAGCGACGATCCCGTGCGCACGATAGTCGAGACCAGCGCCGGCCCACTGGCATTCCAGGACTACCTCGTACGGCGGCGCGCGCGCCCCAGGGTGCGCAAGGTGCGCTTCAAAGGCGCACGCTCGGCGGCCCCCGCGCCCGGCGTGGTCGAGGCAATCGAACGTGCCGATCTCGTCATCATCGCCCCCAGCAATCCTTTCGTCAGCATCGGACCAATACTCTCGCTTACGCCGGTGCGCGGCGCCCTGCGCCGTGCACGCGAGCGGGTGATCGCCGTGAGCCCGCTGATCCGTGGCCGCGCGGTAAAGGGTCCGCTTGCCGCCATGATGCGCGGCCTCGGCCACCGCCCCGGTGTTGCCGGCATAGCCACCGCCTACGCCGGCCTGGCAGGCACGCTGGTAGTGGCGCCCGGGGACAGTCCGCGCGGCAGGCGAGAAACCCACTGGCCCGACTTCGTAGAGCGCGACATCCTCCTGCTCGAGCCTGCCCAGGCTGCCACCCTGGCGCGTTTCCTCATCGCGCCCTCGACTGCAGCGACAAGGAGCTGAGCCGTGGCAGTCATGCTTCTTCCAATCGACGGCGTGCCGGCGGTAAGCCCCGGGGCCGACCTCGCGCTGCTGCTGGCCAGAGCCATCGAAGACTCACACTACGGGATAAAGGACGGCGATGTCCTCGTCGTATGCCAGAAAGTCGTGTCCAAGGCCGAGGGACGGGTCGTAAAGCTCGCCGACGTGGAGCCATCGGCCGAAGCGCTCGAGTTCGCGCGTAGCTATGACAAAGACGCCCGCGTGGTCGAGCTGGCCTTGCGCGAGGCCACCGAGGTGCGACGGATGGGCGACGGCCATCTCATCACTGCAACCGGCCCCGGCTTCGTGGCCGCCAACTCCGGTGTGGATCGCTCCAACCAAGCCAGCGACGAAGAGGTCACGCTGCTACCGGAGAACTCCGACCGCTCGGCCGCCGAACTGAGGCGACGGCTCATGGAACGTTTCGGCGTTCGACTTGCCGTCATCGTGACCGACACCTTCGGGCGCCCCTGGCGGCTTGGCCAGATCGATTTCGCAATCGGCGCTGACGGACTCGAAGTCCTCGACAACCATGCGGGCCGCGACGACTGGCAGGGAAGACCGCTCGAGCACACCGAGACAGCCGTGGCCGACCAGTTGGCCGCGGCCGCGGGTCTGTTGATGGGAAAGAGTGACGGCATCCCTGCCGTGCTGGTGCGCGGCTATCGCTTCCGCGAGGGCGAGTCGGGAGCGGCCGACCTCGTGCGCCCGCGCGAAGACGACCTGTTCCGATAAAGCAGGCTCACGGCCCCCAGTACCACGAAGGGCAAGAACTCAGCCGCAACCACCACTAGCTGGTATTGCTCGAGGCCGTTGCTGGCGAGATAGAAGGTCAGATAGTAGAGCGGCAACGCGGCAATGAGCGCAAGCCAGTGTGGTCGCGGATCGAGCGCGACGAGCGGCAGCAGCCAGCAGAAGGACCACGGGTTGGCCAGCGGGCCGGCGATCAGCAGGAAGGCAAGGACCACGCGGCTGGCCAGGAGCACGGCCGGCGGCCGCTCGTCCTCGCGCGACGGCAACCGGTAGATGAGGCCGACCATCGCCGCCGCCGCCATCAGCGCCGCGCCGACAACCAGCCGGCCTGTCGTTTCGTCGGCAAAGGCGCCGGCGGCAAGAGCTTCGAGCGGTCCGAACAGCGGCGCGTTGGGCGTCCAGTGGCGGGCCAGGCCCTGAAGGGCCGCCAGCGGGGCATCCGGCCCCGTTGGCAGGAAGACCACGTAAGGAAGCGCTACAGCGGCCAGAAAGGCCAAAAGGCCGGGGGCCAGTCGTCGGCGCGGCAGCGCGCGCAGCCACAGCGGTACGAGCACCGCAGTGAGCGGCTCGGCGCCCGCCGCCAGTCCCAGGACAGCCAGTGCCGCGACCCGCCAACGACTTGTCAGTAGCAGACCTGCCGTAACGAGAAACAGAGCAACCACACCGTCATAATGTACGGAGTTCAAGCTTTCCTTGAAGATTAACGGGGCCCAGCCGTAAACCGCCGCCAGGGCCGGAGAAAGCCGGAGCCTGGCAAGAAGCGCCGCCAGCAGGGCAACCGTGAGCAGGTGGGCCATCAGCATGGCCACCCGTAGGGCCTCGATGCTCGGGCCGCCTACATGCACAACTGCCGCGAACAGCCCCTGCCTCAGAGGCGGGTGGGTGCTGGGTCGCCGTGGATCGGACACCCGGCTGGCAACCTGCAGCCAGCGCTCATCGTCCATCAAGCACGGCGCCGAGCCGCCCGCCCGCTGGGTTGCACCGCCGGTGAGCGAGGCAACCGTCTCGAGCGCCGTGCGTTGCTCACCGGGTGTCAGCAGGTAAGGGCTCTCGCCACAGGCCGTAACGCCACCGTCGAGCAGATAGCGGTAAAAATCGACCTCCTGCACCGGATTAGACCGCAGCTGGACGGCGCCGAGGACGCCGGACACGACCAGCACCACCGCGACGAGTAACGATGAGGAAGGAGCGCGAGCGATCGCCCGCATAGCCACGGCCCAGATAGCGCCAGCGGCCAGCAAGACGGCGACCACCGCCACAATCGGCCGCTCCGCATGCCCCACGCCGTAAACGAAGTGATCGGAGAGCAGGCTGGTGGCCATGCTGGCCCCGAGCAACAGCGCACCGCCCGCCCAGACGGCCGCCAATCCTCCCCTACCCGCAGTGCTTCCCGTGCCTCCCGAAGCCATGAGCCGAACACCGATCCTAGCGTGCACGGAGAACCGCACAATCTTTGAGGCCTGCGAATACCGTGGAAGTGCAGAACGTCAAGAAGCGGTAAAAGGGGGCAGGTACAATTTCCCCTTTTACCGCGAGTTGTAACCGCCCACAGGAGAGGGCGTACTATGGACCCAAGGAGAAACCCTACGATGCAAAGACAGCCCCTGATCCCCATGACTGCACTGACGCTCGCGCTGCTACTGACGGCCGCGCCGGCCCAGGCCGATACCTACAAGGTCGATGCCGTCCACACGAGCGTCGCTTTCCAGATACGACATCTGCTCACGAAGACGAGCGGCAAGTTTGCGGAGTTCGAAGGGACCATCGAGATCGACCCGCAAGCGCGTGACACACTCGAAGTGACCGGATCGATAGAGACCGCCAGCATAGACACCGGAGACGAGGAGCGCGACGAGCACCTGCGCGGTGAGGACTTCTTCAACGTCGAGAAGTACCCGAAGATAACTTTCAAGGCCGGCGAGCTCACCGACGTCAACGACGACCGCACCAAAGGCAAGCTGAGCGGCAGCCTCTCGATGCACGGCGTGACCAAGCCCATCGTGCTCGACGTGGAATGGTTCGGCACTACCACCGACCCCTGGGGCAACAAGAAAGCGGGATTTGCCGGGACGACGACCGTAAACCGCAAGGACTACGGCATCATCTGGAACAAGGCCCTCGATAGCGGCGGCTTCGTGATCGGCAATGAGGTCGAGATCGAGATCAACGTCGAGGCCAACCTGGCCGAATAGCCGGCCGCGCCCGGTGCGACCGCCGCGCCAGCTGCCGGCGGTCGCACGTACGCTCGCGCAGCCTGACCCGCGTGGATCGCCGGCACCTGTTCTACGATGGCCAATCGCAAGCCATCTCCGGCCGGACACCATTGTAAACCCTGACGGCCCTGGGGTTGACCAGTCCTTGCCATCGCGTTTTTCTCCCAGTAGATAGGCGCCATGGACGAGACGATCCGACACGATTGGAGCCTTGAAGAGGTCCGCGCGATCCACGACGCCCCCCTGAGCGACCTGATCTTCCGTGCCCAGCAGGCCCACCGGCGCTTTCACGACCCGAACGAGGTCCAGCTCTGCTCGCTACTGTCGATAAAGACCGGCGGCTGCCAGGAAGACTGCGGCTACTGCGCTCAGAGCGCCCACCACGATGCCGGCGTCGAACGCCAGCCCTTGATGGAAATCGACGAGGTGGTGGCGGCGGCCCACAAGGCAAAGGAAGCCGGCGCCAGCCGTTTCTGCATGGGTGCGGCCTGGCGTCACGTGCGCGATGGCAAGGAGTTCGACCGTGTGTGCGAGATCATCCGCACGGTAAACGATCTCAGACTCGAGACCTGTGTTACTCTCGGCATGGTCAATGAGGCCCAGGCGCAAAGGTTGAAGGCCGCCGGTCTTACCGCCTACAACCACAACATCGACACATCGCGCGACTACTACCCAAACGTCGTTACCACGCGCACCTTCGAGGAGCGCCTCGAAACCCTGAGGAACATTCGCGGCGCCGGCATCTCGATCTGCTCGGGAGGCATCATCGGCATGGGTGAATCGATAGAAGACCGCTGCTCGATGCTGATAGAGCTCGCGAACCTTCCCGCCCATCCGGAAAATGTGCCGATCAACGCGCTGGTCGCCGTACAGGGAACACCGATGGCCGGCCACGAGCCGGTCACGCCATTCGAGTTCGTGCGTATGATCGCCACTGCACGCATCCTCATGCCGGCCTCCATCGTTCGCCTCTCAGCAGGCCGCGCCGCTCTCGACGAGTCGGCACAGATGCTCTGCTTCGTGGCCGGGGCGAATTCGATCTTCTACGGGGAAAAGCTTCTCACCACCGGCAACCCGGATGTCGAGCGAGACCTCGAGCTACTGCGCAAGGCGGGCATCCGCCCTCTCTTGCCTGCAAGCGTTCGCGAGGCCGAGACCGCCGCCTAGAAGCTCCGGGGCACACGCCCCGCTCGTTCCGGCCTGGCCGGAGCACCCTGATGGTAGGAGTCCGGCCTGCCTGTCTTGCAACGGCGAGCCGAAGGAACGAGAATCATTCTCATGGACGAACGCATGAAGGACATCATGGCCATGGTCGAGGCCCAGCTCACGGCCAGTGGCAAAGACCTCGACAGCATAGCCGGAGCGGACGGCGCGGAGCTGCTCGAGGTCATGTCGCATCCGAAGGCCGCCGAGCAGACGCTCGAGATTCTCGCGAGAGAGGAGGCTTCCGTGCAGGTGGGCGACAATGCGCCCGACTTCGAGCTGCAGGGCCTTACCAGCTACGGCAAGGGCGCGCCCGTGAAGTTGTCCAGCCACTTCGGCAAGCGTCCGGTGGCGTTGATATTCGGAAGTTACACTTGACCTCCATTCAGGGCCGAGTCTCGGACCCTCAACGACATCTACGCACACTATCGCGACCGCGTTGATTTCTACGTCGTGTACATAAAGGAGATCCATCCCGAGGACGGCTGGCAGGTAGGCGCAAACGAGCGCGACGACGTCATCATCAGCCAGCATCAATCGATGGACGACCGCCTGGAGGCCGGCCAAGCCTGCATGCTCGGACTCGACCTCGAGATGCCCTCACTCGTTGACGAAATGGACAATAGCGTAATGCTTGCCTACAACGGCATGCCGGAGCGACTCTACCTCATAGGCGTGGACGGCAAGATCGCCTATAAGGGCGGCGTTGGCCCCATGTTCTTCGACTCCGCCGAGTGGCGAGAGGCCATCGAGAGCTACCTGCACTAACCCGGACTAACGACCGTTTGGTTCGATTACGCGGGCCAGGGTACCGCAACCACCCATTCGGGGCATGGTGTCGGAGGTGACAACGAAACTCTTCCTTTCGAGCGCGCCGAGCGTTTAGCGAAATCGTTCTTCTACGCTATGCTGTGACAACCTACGGTTAGGGGAGGTGTGAAATGGGAAAACTAGAAACCGCAATGAAAGAAGAGGTCGGCCGTCTTGCGAGAAAAGAGCTTCGCAAGACTGTAGGACCGCTCAAGAAAGAAATCGTGCGACTCAAGAAACGAGTTGCAGAACTTTCGCGATCACACACTGACCTGTCCAAGAAGGCGAGAGTGCTCGTCACTGCGCGTGGCAAGCAAAGTGTGGCGGCAGATGTGAGTGACGAGCAGGCCGAAAGCGCCCGCATGTCCGCAGGCTTGATCAAGAAGCTGCGTGCACGTCTCGGCATCTCGCAGGCCGAGCTTGCCTTACTCGTCGGCGTATCGGGTCCGGCAGTGGCCGCTTGGGAGCAAGACAGGGCAATGCCGAGCGGGGATAACCGCAAGGCAGTCATCGCCTTGCGTGCATTCGGCCGCCGTCAAGTACGCGAACTGCTGCGCGTCAAGAACGAGGAAAAGGCCAAGGCAAAGGCGAAGGCCACGCGACCCGGCCGCAAAAAGAAAAAGAAAAAAGCTGGGCGCAAGAAGAAGAAGCGCTAGCTCGGCTCAATCGACGAAGGCTATCACCCGGGCCGGCGCCGCGCTGGCCCGGGCCAGCTTGATCGGAAAGAACCCTACCTTGAAACCGGTCGCCGGCAAGGCGGCCAAATTCGTCAGCTGTTGAACTATGAACACTTCGCGGTCACGGCCGGCGAAGTGTCCGTCCCATATCTCACCACTGTCGTGGGTCTCATGAAAAGCCTGCGCCATTACCACGAAAGGCCTGTCCCATCCGAGCGCATCGGTGCCGAGAACCTTGGCCCCTTGCTCGGCGAGGAACAGAGTCCCGGCCCTGGTCATTCCCGGATAGGAGAAGATCTCCGGATCGCCGAGGCCGTAGGCTTCCTGGCCGGTGCGCAGTAGTAAAGCATCGCCCGCCTGAACCGACCGTCCGGTCTCCTCGATCGCGGCCCCGAGGGCATCCGTAGTAATACCCTCACCCGGCCGGCATTTCTCGCGAAGATCGAGAACCATGCCCTCGCAGAACAGCTCACCCGGCTCGATGTCGGTAATCGTGCGTGCCGGCTTACCCTCGCAGGTCGTCCCGTAGTGCAGCGGCGCATCGACGTGGGTGCCGATATGCGATGAGAGGGAGACATTCTCTTCCCCCCATCCCTCCCCCTCCGGCAGATCCTCCGGCGTACAGCCGAACAGCGCGCACATCGTGTCGCGCCCGCCGGATTTCGGCGACACGTACTCGATATCGGGAACCAGAACTCTCGCCATGGGGCGTACCGGCTCCGGTAACAGATTCATGTCCTCGGGGTCCAAGGTCCGGGTGAGGTCGATCAGAGTCATCTATACGCTCCCTGCAGGCTGCTTTCCGATACCCGAGGCAACACAAACGTCCTTGCTCTTGCAAACTGGCGCAGATGGCGGGTCAACCCCCCGTTAGGGGAGCACCGGTCCACCGCCCCCGCCCAGGCCTAAGCACACGAAAAATGGAGTTTTTTTGAGCGCGGAAGGCATGTGCCCTTGCATTATGATTTTGATAATGAAAGTCAATATCGTATTGAGAGGCCGGGGATCCGGCCATCAGGAGGTTCTCAAGATGATTTCTCTCAAACGAACTCGTGTGCTGACCGGAGGCTTGGCAGTGCTAGCTGCCGTTGCCCTATACGTAGGGCCTGCCGGCGCCGAGGGCCTTACCGACGAGGCCATACAGGGTCTGGAGCAACAGATCGAAGCGCTCCGCCAAGAGGTCGAAGCGCTCAAGCAGGACAGGGCCAGGGACGTGGCTCGCCAGCAAGAGGAAGCGGCGGCGGCTGCTCGCATCGCCGCGGAGAACGAGATCACGCGTACCGCATCGGTGGATGCCGGCCAGGACCGCGACCACGAGAGGCAAAGCCTGCTGCCCGACCTCGGCGGCGTCGAGCTCGGCGGCTACGGATCGGTTCGCTTCGAGCAAAACTCCGCCGACGACACCAACAACACCTTCGACTTCCGCCGCTTCGTATTGACTGTCGATGCGCCGGTAGCTCCGAGCATCCGCGCCGGCCTCGAGCTCGAGTTCGAGCGCTTCCGCAAGCTGGAATTGGAGCGAAGCTCGGAGTACGTCGACGGCGGCCTCAAAGTCGAGCAAGAGGTCGAGGGCACCAACGAGTCGGAGATAACGCTGGAGCAGGCCTGGGTGCAGTACGACTTCGACGACGCATTCCGCCTCAGAGCAGGCGGCGTGCTGATACCGCTCGGCCGCTTCAACATAAACCACGACGACGACCGCTACGACATTGCACGGCGCCCGCTGGTTGACCGCGGGGCCCCTGCCCTGCCCGCCAAAGCGGCGTGGGCAGAACTCGGCGTCGGATTCAATGGCGACATGCCCCTCGGCGAGCAAGGCGAGCTCAGCTACGAGGCCTACGTGGTAAACGGCGCCACCCTCGAGCCCGAGGTCGAAGAGGTCATTCAGACCCGCGACCCCAAACGCAACAAGCTCGAGCTCGAAGCAAAGTTCAAGGTGCAGTCGGGAACCTTTGGCACCGACGTCAAGGACGCCAAGGCAGTAACCGGCCGCCTGGCCTTGAGCCCGGCCCTCGGCCACGAGATCGCCGGGTCCTTCTACTACGGTCGCTACACGCCCGATTACCTCCCCGACGAGAGTATCGCCTCCTTCGCTGTGGACGGCATCACCTCGTGGGGCCCCTTCGAGCTCGAAGGCGAGTACGTCTACAGTGATTTCGGAGACATCGACAACGTGGCCTCGGGCTTCGCGGCGGTGGCCAAGGACCGCGCGTCGGCCACGCCCAAGGAGGCTAGCCCGGAGTTCGAGTCCGAGATCGAGCTCGAGATCGACGGCCTCGCCGAGAAGCGGCACGGCTACTGGCTCGAGGCAACATACGACACGCGGCCCCGCTGGTTGACGGAATCGATGCTGGGCCGGCGCTTTGCCGATCCGGCCCTTACCCTGGTTGCCCGCGGAGAGCAGGTCTGGATAGACGGCCTCATGAGCGGCCTGGACTTCTCCGATGGCGAAGTCACCAACCTCGATCAATCGGACCATCGCATTGATCGCGTGACCATCGGCACGGCCTACCGTCCGGTGCCCAACGCGGCGTTCCAGCTCGCTTACGAATTCACTCAGGTGGACGAGGGATCGCTTTCCGCGGTCACCAACTACCTGGCGACTCCCGACGACAATGCCCATGCCGTGCTTCTGGGCACCGTGTTCGGGTTCTAAGAGGAGACCGAGGCCGGC
>PIVZ01000983.1 GCA_003354045.1 bacterium | reverse complement strand
GTGCTGGTGGTGGCCGGCATCCGTCTGACCGAGCCGCTCGATTGCTATTCCATCCGTTTCGACGAGTCGGTGAGCGGTCTCGATCCCGGTGCGCCGGTCAAGTACCGTGGGGTACGCATCGGTTCGGTGCAGGATCTTCTGATCCCGTCGGACGATATCACCAAGGTCGAGGTCTGGATCGGCCTCAAGAAGGGCACGACGATCAAGACCGACACCCATGCGAGTCTCAGCCCGGTCGGGATCACGGGACTCATGTTCGTCGACCTGGCCGGTGGTTCGCTGGAGGCGGAGGAGGTCCCGCCGGGGGGCGAGATCGAGTCCAAGGTCTCATTCATCGAGATCCTGACCGGCAGCGCGGCCTCGGCGGCGGCGAAGCTGGACGTACTGCTCGACAACCTGCTCGTCGTCTCCAACAAGCAGGAATTCGAGCAGATGAAGGATTACCTGACTCTCATTCGGATCGCCCTGCTGGAGAACTCCGCCCACCTGAACGAGCTGCTGATCGTGTCGACCAGTGCGGCGACGCAGCTCGATAGCGTCCTGGCACGCTCCAACGGTATCCTGGCGCGCAACGAGGAGCGCCTCGACCGCTCGCTTGCCGATCTCGAGGGTGGGCTGCACGAGATGCACGAGTTGCTCGCCGCGATCAATGACGGCGACATGGTCGAGGATCTGAGTGCGACGGTGGCATCGACGCGCGATGTCATGGCCGACATGCGCAATCTCGTCGGCAGCAATCGCCGGACGATCGCCGAGACGCTCGCCAACATGCGCGAGACATCGGCCAACATGAACGAGTTCTCACGTCTGGTGAAGGAAAAACCGTCACTCCTGATCCGCAGCACGGGTCCGGAGCAACGTCGGCTGCCGGAATCGGATTGAGAGGAGGAGGCGTCGTGATCCCTGTCGATGGAACGAGACCCGAACCGGCGGCGCGCGTCACGCTCGTCCTGCTGGTGACGCTTGCCATCACCGCCGGCGCGATCGTCGGCTGTGGCGGGACGATTCCCGAATCCCGCTACTACGTGCTCGACTACATCGTCGACGAGCAGGCCGATGCCCTGCCGCTGGAGATGGTGCTCGGGGTCGATGTCTTCGCCGCCCGTCCGCTCTTCCGTGACCGCCGGCTCGCCTATCGCGTCTCCGATCATGAGGTGGCCTACTACCCCTACCG
>PIVZ01000408.1 GCA_003354045.1 bacterium | reverse complement strand
ATGAAGGTGGTGAGCCTTGCCCTCCTGGAAGATGGGGGCGACCTGCGCGAGGCCTACGGCCGGGCCTGCGGCGCGGTAGAGGCAGCCGTCGACAGGCTGCGCCACGCAGAGCTCGTCGAGCCGAAAAACTCGGCCCGCGCTTTCGAGCCGCCGGTCTCCAACCTCACGCCGCAAGAGTACGGTGCGGCCGTGGAGAAATGCCGCGAGTACATCAGGGCCGGCGACATCATCCAGGTAGTGATGTCTCAGCGCTACAGTCAGCCGCTGGCCAGTCATCCGTTCTCGATCTACCGGGCCTTGAGGACGATCAACCCGTCGCCTTACATGTTCTACCTCGACCTCGGCGAAGAAGTGGTCGTCGGCGCCTCGCCCGAGCTCATGGTCGGCGTAGCCGGGTCGGAGGTCGCCGTGCGGCCTATCGCCGGCACCATCCGCAGAGGAGAGACGCCGGAAGAAGACGACGCCCTGGTCGCTCAGCTGCTCGCCGACCCCAAGGAGCAGGCCGAGCACATCATGTTGCTCGACCTTGGCCGCAACGACATCGGACGGGTGGCCGAGGTCGGCAGTGTAAGCGTTCGAGACCAGATGACGATAGAGCGCTACTCTCATGTCAATCACATCGTCTCCCATGTGAGCGGCACGCTGCGCGCCGACAAGAACCGCTTCGATGCCTTCCGTGCGACCTTCCCGGCGGGGACGCTGAGCGGCGCGCCGAAAATCCGTGCGATGGAGATCATCGAGGAGCTCGAGCAGACCCGGCGAGGGGTTTACGGGGGCGCGGTTGGCTGTCTCGATTTCCAAGGAAATTTAGATACTTGCATCGCAATTCGCACGGTGTTCATTAAGAACGATACGGCCTACGTTCAGGTTGGTGCCGGGATCGTTGCCGACTCCCAACCGAGTGCCGAGCAGGCCGAGTGCGAGGCCAAGGGACGGGCGATGATGCTGGCTCTCGAGCGGGCGGTGGAGATCGAGCGGTCGTGAAAGAAATCTTGGCCAGGCTGGTGGCGGGCGAGGATCTTGCTGGCGAGACCATGGAGAGGGCCGTCGGTATCATCATGGACGGCGACGCCAGCGCCGCCGAGATCGGGGCCTTCCTCGCCGCTCTACGCATGAAGGGCGAGACCGCCACCGAACTGGTGGCGGCGGTGCGAGCGATGAGGGCGCGCTGCGTGAAGGTTCCCTTCGAAGGTCCCCTGCTCGACACCTGTGGGACGGGCGGAGACGGATTGGGGACGTTCAACATCTCTACCGCCACCGCGTTCGTGGCGGCCGCCGCCGGTCTCAAGGTTGCCAAGCATGGCAATCGCGCGGCCTCGGGGAAGGTCGGTGCGGCCGACGTTCTCGAAGCGGCAGGAGCACGCATAGATCTTGGAGCGGACGAAGCGGCGCGCGCGCTCGAAGAGGTCGGTATAGCCTTTCTGTTTGCGCCCGTCTTCCACCCGGCGGTCAAGCACGTGGCGGCTGCGCGGCGCGAGGTAGGCTTTCGCACGCTGTTCAACCTGACCGGTCCACTGTGCAATCCGGCCGGCGCCAGCCACCAGCTGATCGGACTATTTGCCGAGGAATGGCTCGAGCCGGTGGCGGCGGCGCTCGGCGAGCTGGGATCCGTTGCCGCGCTCGTCGTTCATGGTTCGGACGGAAGCGATGAGATAACACTTGCCGGTCCCACCGAAGTAGTCGAGTTGTGTGACGGCACGACTCGCCGCTACCGGATCGCGCCCGAGGACTTCGACATCTCGCCGTGTCCGATGGCCGAGCTACTCGGCGGCGACGCGGACCGTAGTGTAGAGATCTTGCGCTCCGCTCTCGGCGGTCAGGCGGGGCCGGCCTCCGACATCGTGGCCTTGAACGCCGGAGCGGCCTTCTATGTCGGCGCCGCAGCCGGCGACATAGGCGAAGGTGTGGCGCATGCCCGCGAGCTCATGCTTTCGGGCGAGGCGCTGGCCAAGCTAGATGCCTTCGTCGCGTTCACCCGCAGAGGCGGCGAGTGATTCTCGATCGTATCCTTGCCTCCAAGCGCACCGAGCTAGAGGCCGCAAAGGCTCTCCGGAGCGTCGATGAGCTACGCGCCGGTGCGCTGTGGGGCGAGGGGCGCCGTGGGTTTCGCGCTGCGCTCGCCGAGTGCGATGGACGAGCGATAGTGGCCGAGATCAAGAAAGCCTCGCCATCGAAGGGTCTGATAAGGGCCGACTTCGACCCGTCCGCTCACGCCCGCTCCTACGAGCGCGCTGGTGCGGCGTGTCTGTCGGTGCTGACCGACGGCCCGTTCTTTCAGGGCAGCCTCGCGGATCTCGAAGCCGCGCGCGCCGCCTCGACCATCCCCGTGCTGAGAAAGGACTTCACGATCGATTCCTACCAGGTCGTCGAGGCCCGCGCCCACGGTGCCGACGCCGTGCTCCTGATCGTCGCTGCGCTCACTGATGCGGATCTCGCGCTTCTACTGGAGGCTGCCGCAGAGGAGGGGCTCGACGCACTGGCGGAGGTGCACGACGAGGGCGAGCTTGCCCGGGCCGCCGCGGCCGGGGCCGCGCTCATAGGAATCAACAACCGCAACCTGGAGACCTTCGAGACTTCTCTGGACGTGACGCGCCGTCTGGCCGGGCTTGCTCCGCGGGGCGCTACCCTGATCTCCGAGAGTGGACTCAGCGACCCGCTCGAGCTCGACGAGCTCGAGGCTCTCGGCGTCCACGGCTTCTTGATCGGCGAGAGCCTGATGAGGCAGCCTGATCCTGGCACTGCTCTCGAGCGCTTTCTCGGCCGGTGAGGGTGTGGGTCAAGATCTGCGGCATCCGCCGCGTGGCGGACGCACTGGCGGCTGTAGAGGCCGGGGCTGATGCCATTGGCATCAACTTCTACCAAGGCAGCAAGCGCTACTGTGGCGATCAGGCTGCCCGCCTGATCGTCGCCGCTCTACCGCCCGGCTTTCCCGTCTACGGGGTCTTCGTAGACGCCGGCCCGGAGCGAATCTCCGAGGTTGTCGAGGCCACTGGAATCGGCGGAATTCAGCTCCACGGAGACGAGCCCGAAGAGACCGCTCGGGCCTGGGGCCTGCCGGTCATCCGCGCCGTCCGTGCGGGCTCGGCAAAGGCCGCCGGCAAGGCCGTGGCCGAGGCAGAGGCCGCCGGCCAGGCCTACCGCCTGTTGCTCGACAGTGCGCTTGGCGGAGGCAGCGGCGTGCGCATCGCAAAGGAGGCGCTAACGGGCGTTTCGCTCACAGAGGCGATTGTTGCCGGGGGCCTGACACCGGCCAACGTCGCTGCTATCGTCGCCGGCCTGAGGCCTTTCGGCGTCGATTGTGCCGGTGGCGTCGAGAGCGCGCCGGGCGAGAAAGACGCCGACCTCATGAGGGAGTTTGTAAGCAATGCCAGGTCTTCCAACGGCTGAAGGGCACTTCGGTGACTTCGGCGGCCGTTATGTCCCCGAAACGCTGATGCCGGCCATCCTAGAGCTCGACGAGGCATACGCGCGTTGGAAGAACGACCGGGGTTTTCAGGACGAGCTCGCGGCGTTGTGCCGTGACTACGCGGGCCGTCCCACGCTGCTCTACCCGGCGGAAAGGCTCAGCAAACACGTCGGTGGCGCGCGCATCTACTTGAAGCGCGAGGACCTCTGTCACACGGGCGCGCACAAGATCAACAACACGCTCGGCCAAGGGCTGTTGGCCAGCAAGATGGGCAAGCCCAAGGTCATAGCCGAGACCGGCGCCGGTCAGCACGGTGTCGCCACTGCCACGGTATGCGCGCTTCTCGACCTCGAGTGCGAAGTTTTCATGGGCAGCGAGGACGTGCACCGGCAAGCGCTCAACGTCTTCCGCATGCGTCTTCTCGGCGCCGAGGTGCGCGTCGTCGATTCCGGGAGCCGGACCCTCAAGGACGCCATCAACGAGGCCATGCGCGACTGGGTCACCAACGTGCGCACGACCTACTACCTGGTCGGTTCGACGATGGGACCGCATCCCTATCCGATGATGGTTCGCGACTTCCAAGCGGTGATCGGCCGCGAGACGCGAGAGCAGATGCTTGCCGCAGAGGGCCGTCTTCCCGACTTGCTGATCGCCTGTGTGGGCGGCGGCAGTAATGCGCTCGGGCTCTTTCATCCATTCATCGAGGATGGATCGGTGGCGATGGGCGGCGTCGAGGCGGCTGGGCGAGGTCTGGAAGCCGGTGCGCACTCGGCCTCTATCACCTGCGGGCAGATCGGAGTACTGCACGGCAAGAAGAGCTACCTGCTGCAAGACGAGCTCGGCCAGGTAAAGGAAGCGCACTCGATCGCCCCGGGCCTCGACTATCCGGGCGTTGGCCCCGAGCACGCCTACTTGCACGAGAGCGGTCGCGCCACGTACGTGACGGTGACCGATGACGAGGCTGTCGATGCCTTGCAGCTGCTTTCCAGGATGGAAGGAGTGATACCGGCGCTGGAGAGCGCCCATGCGGTGGCACACGCAATCAAGGCGGCTCGCGAGATGCCGGCCGATGCCATCATCGTGGTCAACCTGTCGGGTCGTGGTGACAAGGACATGCCCGCGGTGGCGGACTACCTGGGAGAGCGCGCGTGACCGAGGGGACGACTCGTATTGGCAAGACGCTCGCTCGAGTGGCGGGCCAGAAGCGTAGCGCACTGGTGCCGTTCTTCTCCGTCGGCGATCCGGACATGGACACCAGCCGCCAGGCGGTGCTGGCGGCGGTCGAAGCCGGGGCCGACATGATAGAGCTGGGCGTGCCGTTCTCCGACCCCATTGCGGACGGCCCGGTCATCCAG